>JBBTYM010000127.1:0-1255 GCA_038061765.1 Patescibacteria group bacterium | reverse complement strand
CGGCAGGTGCGGTGAGATATTCATCGACGCGCGTAAGGTCGTCCATCTTAGGGATGGCGCCCTCAAGTTTTTCTGTGACGCCCCCAAGCGAATCGTTGTCGCGCGCGAGCTGATCAACGGCGCCGAATTTTTTGGTGAGCGCAGTAAAATCGTTTCGTGCGCGTACGGCGTTATCGGTCGTGCGGCCAATCGCTCCGGCAAGGAATATAAGCGCCGCCATGCTGATGATGGCTATCGCGAACGACTTGAGGGTAAGTAGAAGCGCTTGCCGGGTAACGTGAAGCTTGTATTCGATCATGGCTGTGGCGCGAAGCGGAAGTTAATGGTGATGGGGATGTTTTCTTTTTGTGAAACGCTCAAAAAAGGCATGCGTATTTCTGAAAACAGCGGATCTCCCTCAAGTGTTTTGCGGAACGCGATCGCTCCCTCGCGTGTTTTTGCGGTGATCTGAAGAGAACCATCCGTGCGGAACAAAGGAAGTGAAACGCTTTCAACCGTAATACCATCTTTTGTAAATGACGGAAGTGTTTTTTCGATAAACAGCGACCACGGCATAATGGTTTCATTCGCCGCGGTGATGCGCGCGACCGCCGCGTTGAAGCGCTGTGCATTCCGTTCCAGCTCATCGCTTTTTTCGGTTGCGCCCGATGCTGTCTTCAGCTGGGTGGTTTGGCGGGCCGCGTTTGTGTATGCGATGTTGACGAAAAACCACGTTGCGCCAAACAAGGCGACAAGTAAAAGAGCGGTCGCATTAATGATGTCAGACCACAGCGACACATAGGCAAGAAAGCGCCGCTTACGGTACGCTTCTTCGGTGCCGATCGGCAGTAAGCTGATGAGCGTATCTTCTTCTCGGCGGATAAGTCCGCGCAATGCCGCGCCGAACGCCGCCGCGCACGAGTCGCCGATGGTGGTGTTGTGCGCGAACCGCGCGTCTTCGACCGCGATGCCGAGTGTTTTACGAAGATGATCAGCCAGCTCTTTTTTTTGCGGGACGTGCGCAAGGAGGACGGCGCTCGTCACGGGAGTTTCTGCAGAGAATTCCGTCGCGAAATAGTTGAGCGCATGCGTTGCTTCGGTCGCACAAATATTTTTAAGCGTTTCAAAGTCATATGAGGAAGGAAGATTGATCGCGCGGGTAAAGAATAGGTCGTTTTTTGCCGCGATGGAAAATTCCGCGCATTCCTCCGTGACGCGAATAAGCAGACCCGTTTTGTTCTCGAAGTTGGTGATCGCGCGCAGGGGCGCGGGCGGC
>JBBTYM010000126.1:0-2091 GCA_038061765.1 Patescibacteria group bacterium | reverse complement strand
AAGCGGCCATTCGCTATTCTCAAAAATATCAGCCGCATCGGCGGTTTCCCGACAAAGCGCTTGATCTTATCGACGAAGCCGCTTCACGCCTCCGCGCACGCGGAGCTTCGCCAACCGGCAACACGCTTGAAGCGTCGCATATCAAAGATACGATTTCAGAAATACTCGGCATCGAGACACTTGATGACGCCGCACCCTCGCACGATATCGCAGACATCCTCAATAAGAAAATCATCGGGCAAAAGGAAGTAATAGAAAAGATCGCGCAGGTGGTTACCCGCGCCCGCGCGGGACTCACGTCCTCGCACCGCCCGCTTGCGTCATTCCTTTTTCTCGGCCCTTCAGGCGTTGGAAAAACGCAGACCGCCAAAGAACTCGCATTCGCCGTATTTGGAGAGCGCTCGCCGCACCACGCACTCGGCAACTTCATTCGCCTTGATATGTCGGAATTCTCAGAGCCGCACAGCATCTCGCGCCTTATCGGGGCGCCGCCCGGCTATATCGGCTACGAAGAAGGCGGATATCTTACTGAAAAAATAAAAAATAACCCATACTCGCTCGTCCTGTTCGATGAGATAGAAAAAGCGCACCCGCAGATATTCAACATACTCCTCCAGATCCTCGATGAAGGCACGCTTACGAGCGCAAACTCCGAGCATGTGAATTTCAAAAACACCATCGTCGTGCTTACTTCCAATATCGGCACCGAAGAGTTCAATAAAAAAGCGATGGGCTTTGGGCGCAATTCGTCCGATGGCGGCGTGATGCTTGAAACAGAGTATCTCGCCATCAAAAAAAATGTGCTCTCCTCGCTCAAAGAGATCATGCGGCCGGAGCTCATCAACCGCATCGACCACATTGCGACATTCCTGCCGCTCACCGATGATTCTCTGCGTGCCATTGCAGCGCTTCACCTTACTGCGCTTGCCGAGAAGCTCAAAAAAGAAAAAAATATTGTGGTTTCATTTGATCCGCGCGTCGTCGCGTACATCGCGTCGCTCCCCAAAGGAGAAAACGAAGGCGCCCGAATCATCGCGCGCGCCATCGCAGAGCACGTTGAGTTCCCGCTCGCCTCACAGATCGTCGCCAGCACATTGCGGTCAGGCAGTATCGCGCGCGTTACTGCACGAGAACACGGCATCGTGATCGAAGATGAGAAATAAGATTATTCGATTCGTACTCGATATTCTTTTCCCTTCTTTCTGCGTGGGGTGCACCACAGAAGGAAGCGTGCTGTGCGCCGCGTGCCGCAGCGCCATTGTTATTCAGCGAATACCTACGCGCCCATCGGGACAATCTTCGCTCTCTATGCTCTATGCGGCTACAGAATACCGCGAACAAAAAACTGTCTCTCGTCTCATCGGCGCGCTGAAATATCACGGTGCAAAAGGTGCCGCGATTCATTGCGCGGATATTTTAAAAACCCATCTTCGTCTCGCGCAATTCGCGCCGCAAAAAAATTATATCGTCATTGCCGTGCCTTTGCATAAAAAGCGCTTGCGTGAACGCGGATTCAACCAAGCGGAACTCATCGCAAAAGACATCGCGGCGCACTATGCGCTCCCTTATGCGTCGCGCGTTCTTGCCCGCGCACTACATACAACCCCGCAAACGGAGGTGAGCGAGAGCGCGAAACGGCTTGAAAATGTTAAAGGCGCATTCGTGTGCTATAATGCAAAAACGGTGCGCGGGAAATACGTCATGCTTATTGATGACGTGACCACCACCGGCGCGACATTTGAAGCATGCGCGCGTGCGCTCAAAGCCGCCGGCGCAAAGAAAATAATCGCGTGCGCGATTGCAAAATGAGCGCGGGTGTGGTATTTTATTTTGCATTGCATGGTGGGGTGGCCGAGTGGTTGAAGGCGATAGTCTTGAAAACTATTGTGCCGGAAACGGTACCGTGAGTTCGAATCTCACCCCCACCGCCATTTTAAACTTATAGCTCGCAACTGATAACCAAAAACAAGGGAGGTGTGCTTGGCGAAAATTGTTATAAGTTGTAAGTTATTTGTTATACGTTGAAATACGCGCCCTTAGCTCAGCTGGTAGAGCAGTTGCCTCTTAAGCAAACGGTCGTAGGTTCGATCC
>JBBTYM010000125.1:0-2192 GCA_038061765.1 Patescibacteria group bacterium | reverse complement strand
AGATGGACCGCGAGATCCGATTTTCCAGATGCGGTAGGGCCTAAAACCACGATATTTGCTTGCTTTTTTGGTGCCGTAGAAATGGTTGACAAATGAGTGTAAATAGCTTATACTAGTTCACAGTAACAAAACACCCCGTGGCTTCCATAAGAGTTCCTCCGCTCTCTTGTGGGTATGGCCTACGGCGACCTCCTCGTCGTGAACGGGGTGTGCAACAAAAAAAGGGGGCTATCAAATGATAGCCCCCTTTTACTATTTTTTCTGCTCAATTTCATCGAGTACTTTTGCGAGGAATTGTTTGAGCTTCACGGCGCCACGGTCACCTTTGCCGGTTTTGCGTATCGCGACCGATTTCGCCTTTACTTCTTTGTCGCCGACGATCAACAGATACGGGATCTTGCGCAGTTCGCCTTCGCGGATCTTTTTACCGATTGTGTCGTTGCTGTCTTTGAGTTCCGCGCGGATGCCCGCGGCGGTAAGCGTTTTCCATACTTCTTTTGCATATTTTTTATGCGTCTTTGCGATAGGGAGTATGTTCATTTGTGTTGGAGCGAGCCACAACGGAAAGATGCCGGCTGTTTTTTCAACAAGTAATGCAAAAAACCGCTCAAATGACCCCATGATCGCGCGATGGATAATGACCGGGTGTTCTTTCTCCCCCTTCTCGTTTATATAATAGAGGTCGAATTTTTTCGCTGAATAAAAATCGAGCTGGACGGTTGCGATAGTATCTTCCTTGCCAAACACATTGCGTGTTTGGATGTCGATCTTGGGGCCGTAAAACGATGCTTCACCTTCTTCTTTTACATATTTTACTTTGAATGCTTTGAGTGCATCTTCTACTATTGTTGATGATTCGTCCCACATTCGCTTGTCCTCGATGTCGCCGTATTTCGCGTCATTAGAAAGGTCGGGGAGTGATAGGCGATACCAGAAATCCTTAATTTGAAAATCTTTGTATACTTCTTTAAAGAGCTTGAGCACGTCGAGCAGTTCTTTTGCGAGTTGACCTTTCGTGCAGTAAATATGCGAATCGTTCTGTGTGAATCCGCGCGCGCGGATGAGACCGGTGAGAACGCCCGAGCGTTCAAACCGATGTACATTGCCAAACTCCGCAAGGCGCAACGGAAGATTTTTGTAGCTCACCATATCGTGGCGGAATATCATGTGATGATGCGGGCAGTTCATCGGCTTTAGGTAGTATTTTTCGCCTTCAATATCGATCGGGCTGTACATGTCGTCTTTATAGTGCGCGAGATGTCCCGATGTTTTGTAGAGGTTCTCATGCGCCAACACCGGCGTGAGCACGTGCTTGTACCCTTTTGCCATTTCTTTTTGATACATGTAGTCCTCCAGCTTTTTGCGCACGAACATGCCGTTGGGGAGCCAGAGTGGCAATCCTTTGCCTACGTCTTCCGAGATCATAAATAAGTCGAGGTCTTTTCCAAGCTTGCGGTGGTCTCTTCGTTCCGCTTCCTCCATCATTTTCAGATAGTCGTCGAGTTCCTTTTTGGTCGTAAACGCCACGCCGTAGATGCGCGTGAGCATCTGGTTTTTTTCGCTTCCTCTCCAATATGCGCCCGCAAGCTTCGTGAGCTTGAACGCATCGACAGGAATCTCACTCGTGCTTTTCACGTGCGGTCCCTGGCACAGATCAAGGAACGCGCCGGTCTTGTAAGTAGAAACTTCCGTCACTTTTTTTTCGGAAACGAGGTCGTTGATGAGCTCGATCTTGAATGGCTGGGATGCGAACAATTTCTTTCCATTTTCCACGGACACTTCTTCGCGGATGAACGCGGGGTTTCTTTTCATGAACGCCCGCATTTTGTTTTCAAGCTGCGGGAGCTGGCCGTTTGAAAGCGGTTTGGTGGTCAGGATATCGTAATAAAACCCGTTCTCGATGACGGGGCCGATGCCGAGCTTCGCGCCCGGATCTATTTCAAGTACTGCCATCGCAAGCAGATGCGCGAGCGAATGACGAATAGTAGTGAGTTTGTCGTGTTCCATAAGTATCTATCGTACCAGGAGTTTTGAGAGATTTCAACTAATGCATTACGAAGTCACACTGTGTTTTTGTGCCGCCTTTGCCTTTAATTCTTTCTTTTATCTTAACGGAAGCGCAGCCCTTCATTGGTATTCTTATAAAAGGGCGTGAGTGGATTAAAGAAGTAATTAAAGGCAAAGGCGGCCAC
>JBBTYM010000124.1:0-1877 GCA_038061765.1 Patescibacteria group bacterium | reverse complement strand
CTCGTTTGTTTCCACCTTGTTGTGTTGGAGCTGAGTGATCTTGCCGGTCATGATAAGGACTCCTTTGCGGGTGACATCGGCTTTTGCGCCGCGCTTTATTTTGCCATCAGCGACCTTGCCGCCGACGATCATCCGCGCGGTGTCCGTTTTGAATACCGCAAGAATGGAGAGTGCGCCGATGTCGTTGCGGACAATATCGGGCGGAAGAAGTTTGCGGAGCATTTCTTTCAATGCATCGGTAAGTTCATAAATAATATCTGCCTCAACGATCGCAACGCCCGCGCTTTGTGCGGCTTTGGCGATCGCGGAGAGTGTTTTTATTTTGAACGCGACAATGACCGCACTCGAAGATCTTGCAAATGATACGTCTCCGTCATTCACCTCGCCCACCTCGCTTTTCACTATGCGCGTAGCCGCGGTAGGGAAGTCGAGTGCCGCAACCATTTTTTCAAGCGCTTCTTTGGTGCCCGAGGTGTCCGCTTTTACAATGACATTCAGCACCGGTCGTTCCTTCGTGCTTTCTTGTATTACCGCGGCAACCGGCTTTGTTTGCGTTTCTTTCCATGATGCGGCGAGCGCTTCAGCGGCTTTTTTGTTTTCTGTTGCGTAAAACGTTTCCCCGACATCCGGCAATGTTTCAAACCCTGAAACGATCACCGGGGACGAGAAGGTCACGGACGATGCGGGCGTTCCGGCGGACGTAGTCAGCGACTTTACTTTCCCGAGCGCGTGTCCCGCTACGATGAAATCCCCCTGCGTAAGCGTGCCGTTTTTCACTAAAAGTGTAGCGACAATACCGGCGCGCGCGTTCTTATGCGCTTCAATGATCACGCCCTCCGCGGGCGCTGCAGCGTCCGCCTTCAGTTCTTCAAGCTCTGCCGCAAGGAGAATGAGCGTAAGAAGGTCGTCGACGCCTTTTCCTGTTTTTGCCGAGATATCCTGATTGGGGACTGTGCCGCCCCATCCTTCAAGAAGCACGCTTTTTTCCGCGAGCTGCTGTTTTATTTTTTCCGGATTTGCTTCCGGCTTGTCTATTTTATTGATCGCCACCAAAAGCATGGCGCCGGATTGCTGGATATGCTCGAGCGCTTCAAGCGTTTGCGGTTTGACGCCTTCGTCGGCGGCAACCACGAGGATGGCGATGTCGGCGATCTTTGCGCCCCGCGAACGCATTTTTGAAAATGCTTCGTGCCCGGGAGTGTCGATAAAGGTGATGCGCTTTGCATTGTGTATTATCTCATACGCGCCGATGTGCTGGGTGATGCCGCCCGATTCTTTCGCGGCGACGGCGGATTTGCGGATATGGTCAAGTAATGTTGTTTTGCCGTGGTCGATATGCCCCAGTACCGCCACGATAGGCGGGCGCTCGGTGAGCGTGGGGGATGATGGTGTGATTGGTTTGGTCATTGGAGCGTGTCTTTTAATAATGTCTCTTCTTCCGGTGAAAGTTTTTGCTGTGCCTCTCCGCGCGCGACGGGCTTTAAGAATATCCGTGCCGCGTTGTTCAAGTAAAGACTGGTCAGGATGAACCCGGTGTTATGCCCGTCGAGCATGGCGATGGCAAAGCTTTGGCTTGCTCCCGTTTCGTCGAATGAATTAAAGCGCGCCAGCTTCACTTTTTGGAACGAGCGGAGAAAGTCAGTACGCAATGCAAGGAGTTCTTCCAGTTGCCGTTTTGCTTCTCCTTCGAGCTTCGTGGTTTTTTTTACCTGCGCTTCGATCACTTTTTCGAGCGCCGTGCCTGTGCTCCCGCGAAACAGCGCGCGCAATCTTCGTGCGAGAATGATATTCCATACGACGAGCACGGCGACAATAGCCGCAAGGCCGATAAAAAGGAGTGTGTCTGGCGAGGTGTTCATAGGGGCAATATTTTTTCA
>JBBTYM010000123.1:0-9589 GCA_038061765.1 Patescibacteria group bacterium | reverse complement strand
AACGACAGCGATCGATCGCTGACTATTCCATGCTCACCAAGAAAGAGCCGGAGAAATCACTGACATTCGGCCGCAAGCGGAGAATGGGACGCTCGAAACAAGGACGGATCACGACGCGCCACAGAGGCGGCGGCAATAAAAAACTTTATCGCGAGATCGACTTCAAGCAGAATAAAATGGATATCCCGGGGAGGATCATCTCGCTTGAATACGACCCGAATCGCTCCGCGTTCATTTCGCTGATCCAGTATCATGATGGCGAGAAACGATATTCGCTCGCAGTGAAGAATATGAAAGTGGGTGACGCGATCATTACATCGGAGAAGGCGCCGCTGACGGACGGGAGCCGCATGCCGCTCGCAAAGATACCGGTAGGTTTTTTCATTCATAATGTGGAGATGCAGCCGGGGAGGGGCGGGCAGGTCGTGCGGAGCGCAGGGTCTTGTGCGAAAGTCATGGCGCACGAAGGAAAATATACCAACGTCCAGATGCCTTCAAACGAAGTACGGCGGATCCTTTCATCGTGTTTGGGGACCATTGGCGTGCTTTCGAACCCCGAACACAATCTTATCAGCTACGGAAAAGCGGGCGCATCGCGATGGCGTGGCATTCGGCCGACGGTGCGTGGTTCAGCGATGAATCCTTGCGATCATCCGCATGGCGGCGGTGAAGGCGCACAACCGATCGGTCTTCCGTATCCGAAGACACCATGGGGAAAGCATGCTCTTGGCAAAAAAACACGCAAGAAGAATCATCCTACGAATAAATTTATCGTTTCACGAAAGGTAAAGAAATAAACATATGTCACGGAGTTTAAAAAAAGGACCATACGTTGACGAGCGGTTGCTCGAAAAGATCGGGAAGGGAAAACCAGGAACGGTTATTAACACGTGGGCGCGCGCATCGATGATATCGCCGGAAATGATCGGGTTCACGATCGGCGTGCATAACGGCAGAGCGCATATTCCCGTACTCATCACCGAAGACATGGTAGGGCATCGGCTCGGCGAATTTTCGCTGACGCGCAAATTCGTCAGACATGGCGGCAAGATGCAGAAAGAACTGGAAGCGAAAGCGCAGACCGCAGCAGCGCCCGCCGTACCGGCAGCGGCAGCGCCAAAACCAAAGAAATAACATATTATTATGCACGTCAAAGCTCATCTTCGAAATATACGGATCTCGCCGCGCAAGGTTAGGGTTGTTGCCGCGCTTGTGCGAGGTCGCAACGTGAGCGACGCGAAGACCCAGCTTACGTTTCTTGCGCGGAAAGCGGCTCTGCCGATCATGAAGCTGATCGATTCTGCGGTGGCGAACGCAACGCACAATCTCAAGCTTGACCCCAAGGAGCTCTACGTTTCAGAGATCTTCGTAAATGAAGGACAGACATTGAAACGCGGTATGCCGCGCGCCCGAGGAAGTTCGTACACGATCCGGAAGAGAATGTCGCATATCAGCTTGACTTTATCGGAAAAGAAAGATAGAAATACGACGCACGTGAGCAAGGTGGTTTCCGCAAAAAAGAAGGCGCTCGTCATGCCTGTGAAGAAAGCGGCGGGCGGAGCAAAAAAAGCGGAACGCGAAGAAGTGAAGGACGCACAGACAGAAACGAAGGAGAAGAAAGCCGGTGCGCGCACGCTTTCAGCGGAGAAAACGGCGACAAAAGGAAAGCGCTTGACCGGTATCGCGCGACGGGCGTTTCACGCGCATGAGGATAAATAATAAGTATAATTTGCGATTACGTACATGGGAAAGAAAGTAAATCCATTGGCCTTCCGGATCGGCGTGAATGAGGGGTGGAGGTCCCGATGGTTCCACGATAAGAATTATAAGGATTTTTTGAAAGAAGATTATTATCTTCGCAGCTTCCTCGTGGAAAAGCTTAAGAAGAACGGCCTTGAACGGATCGAGATCGAACGCTCGGCAAACAAGATCACCGTTATTATTCATACATCACGGCCGGGGCTTATCATCGGCAAGGGCGGCGGCGGCATTGAAGCGTTGAAAGGCGAGATCGAAAAGAAATACAACGCGGTCCGCGTCGATAAAAAGGCAATAGCGGAGATCCGGGTGCAGGTGGAAGAAGTGTCAAAGCCGGAAGGTCGCGCACCGATCGTCGCACAGCAGGCCGCAGATCAGATCGAAAAACGACTTCCATTCAGACGGGTTTTGAAGCAGACGATCGAAAAAACCATGCAAAGCGGCGATGTGGTCGGGGTGAAGGTCCGCGCATCAGGCCGGCTTGACGGTGGAGAAATGTCCCGCACCGAATGGTTGAGCAAAGGAAGAATGCCACTCGCAACATTACGCGCGCACATCGATTATGCGACTGCGAATGCGTATTGCACGTACGGCGTCGTGGGTATCAAGGTGTGGATCTACAAAGGGGAAGTGTTTGATAAAGATAAGAAAGAAAATACAAAATAGTTTCACAGTATGTTATTGCCAAAAAAAGTAAAACATAGGAAATGGCACAAAGGACGCAAGCGAGATCGCGGCGTGGAATCGCGCGGTATTCACTTGAGTTTCGGTGCGTTTGGCCTGAAGGCAAAAGGACGGGCATGGCTGACATCGCGTCAGATCGAAGCGGCGCGCCGTGCGATGACCCGGTATGTCCAGCGCTCGGGCAAGATATGGATCAGAATATTTCCCGACAAGCCGATCACCAAGAAAGGACAGGAGGTTCCGATGGGCGGCGGAAAAGGATCCGTCGATCACTATGTGGCAGTGGTGAAGCCGGGGAGAATATTGTTTGAAATGGACGGTGTCGACGAGAAGATAGCGCAAGAAGCACTGCGGAAAGCATCATCAAAGCTTCCGCTGGCGACGAAATTCGTAAAACGAGGGGAATAATAGTATGAAAAAGACAGAAGCATTACGGTCAAAATCAAATGCAGAGCTGAAACAAGATCTCCTCGTTTGCGGAGAGGAATTAAAGACGCTTCGGTTTGACCGCGCATTTAATAAATTAAAGAACACGAAGGCGATTTCGGCGGCGCGCAAGACGCGAGCGAGGATCCTCACTTTACTTCGGGCGAAACAGCTGGTATAATCGGCTTTTTATTGAATATCATGGAAGGAAAAATACAAAAGCGAACATTGGTAGGGGAGGTGGTGTCTGATGCCATGCAAAAAACGGCAGTGGTGGCAGTGACGAGCATCAAAAAACATCCGCTCTATCACAAGCGTTATAAAGTAACGAAACGCTATAAAGCGCACGACGAGAAGAAGGAATACAAAGTTGGCGACAAGGTGGTGATAGAAGAAATGCGCCCGCTTTCCAAGGACAAACGATGGAAAGTGATCGCACGAGCATAATATTTAGAGAACAGATATGATCCAACCACGTACGATGTGTAAAGTTGCAGATAACAGCGGGGCAAAAATTGTCCAGTGTTTTCGGGTATTGGGCGGTACGCGCAAACGATACGCGCGGATCGGCGATATCATCGTCGGCACGGTGAAGGTTGCCGAGCCGCGAAAAGCGGTAAAGAAATCAGACGTGGTGAGGGCGGTTGTAGTACGCCAGCGGAGGTCATTCACGAGGCAAGATGGTTCGCATATTCGGTTTGACGACAATGCGGTCGTGATCGTAGACGGAAAAGAGCCGAAAGGCGGGCGTATTTTTGGCCCGATTCCACGTGAATTAAAAGAAAAAGGATTTACCAAATTAGTTTCACTCGCCCCGGAGGTGGTATAACGCAACGCATATGAAAGTAAAAAAAGGCGACAATGTAGTGATCACCGCAGGAAAAGACCGAGGAAAATCGGGGAAGGTCTTGCAGGTGCTTCCGGAAGACCGTGCCGTGGTGGTGCAGTCATTGAATATGCGCAAGGTGCACATTCGCCCAAAAAAGCAGGGCGAAAAAGGACAAACTATTTCCAAAGAATTACCGCTTGATATTTCAAACGTGATGATCGTCTGTCCGAGATGTTCAAAGCCTGCGCGCGTTGGGTATCAGGTTTCAAAGGATATCAAGTCGCGAATATGTAAAAAATGCAAAGAAACGATATAAGTATGAACCGTCTTAAAGAAAAATATTTAAAAGAAGTGCTGCCCGCCATGAAAAAGGAATTCGGGTATCGCGTCGACGCGCAAGTGCCCAAGATCCACAAGATCGTGTTGAACTCGGGCGTCGGCAGAATTTCCGGCGACCAGAAAGCCGTCGAATCGATCGAGCGAGGACTCACGCTTATCGCGGGGCAAAAGGCGGTGAAGACAAAGGCACGCACATCCATTGCAACATTCAAGCTCCGCGAGGGTACGCCGATCGGCGTGAAGGTAACGTTGCGGGGAGAAAAGATGTACAGTTTTCTCGACAGGCTTGTTTCCATTGCATTTCCCCGCACGAGGGATTTTCACGGCATCGGTACGAAGGGCATCGATCAGGCGGGCAATTTGACTATCGGCATAAAAGAGGATATTGTGTTTCCTGAAGCAAGCCACGAAAAAGCAGGGAACATCTTCGGGTTTGAGATCACAATGGTGACGAATTCCTGGGATAAAAAAGCTGCGGAATACATGTTCCGTATGTTGGGAGTTCCTCTGAAGAAATAATATTTGTTGTTATGGCAAAGAAATCAACTATCGCGCGGTCAAAGAAACCCCCCAAATTTTCGACACGAAAAGTAAATCGATGCTTTCGGTGCGGAAGAGTGCGCGGTTATATTAGTGATTTCGATTTGTGCAGAATTTGTTTCCGTGAGCTCGCGCAAAAAGGCGAGATCCCGGGAGTAACACGCTCAAGCTGGTAATACTATGGATCCTATCGCAGACATGCTCACACGAATACGCAACGCAAAAGCAGTCGGTCATGAGACCGTGACTATTCCGTATTCGCAAATTAAATCGGCGATACTCGCTATTTTAAGGCGGGAGAATTTCATCACGGGCTTTGAAAAGAAAGGAAAAAAAGTGCGCAAAAGCATCGTAGTAACATTAAAATACCAAAAAGACGGATCTTCCGCGATCAGTGCTATTACGCGCATATCAAAACCGGGACAGCGGGTGTATAAGCCAGCGGCAAAAATACACTCCGTGCGCGAAGGGTTTGGCATCGCGGTCATTTCAACGCCGGAAGGATTGGTGACCGACAGAGAGGCACGCCGTAAACGCATCGGCGGCGAGGTTATTTGTGAAGTGTGGTAATTTTATGGCAAGTCTTCTAAAAAATTCAGTAAAAGTACCCGAGAAGATCGAAGTACTCATCGAGGGAAGCAAGGTTTCGGTAAAAGGACCGAAAGGTGAATTAGCGTTGCAGGCGCATCCTGCGGTTACGGTCACACAAGAGAATGGGTTGGTGATCGTTCAGAAAGCGCATGAGAAAGCGGGGAAGGCGTTCGTGGGGCTGACCCGCGCGCTTATCGCGAACATGATAGGAGGGGTGCATGAAGGATTCACCAAGAAGCTTGAACTTGAAGGAGTGGGGTATCGCGTGGCGCTTGCGGGAACTAAGCTCGTTATGCAGCTTGGCTTTTCTCACCCTGTCGAATTCGAAGCGCCTGCGGGTATTACGTTCCACGTTGAAAAGAATGCCATTTCCATTTCAGGCATTGATAAGGCGCTTGTCGGGCAGACCGCGGCTAACATCCGCAAGTTAAAGAAGCCGGAGCCGTACAAAGGGAAGGGAATCAGATATTCAGGAGAAGTGATCCGTCGCAAAGAAGGCAAGCGCGCGGGAACTGCATAAGGTGAATATATACTATGAATAGAAAACGGATCCACAAACGAATACGCGCAAAGATACAAGGCACCGCGACAGCGCCTCGCCTTGCGGTATTTCGATCGACGAAATTTATGTATGCCCAGCTTATTGACGATGATAAAGAGGTGACGATCTGCGCCGCAACGGACGCAGCGAACAAAGGGAAAAGTACGAAATCGGAGCGGGCAAAAAAAGTTGGCGAGGAGATCGCTAAAAAAGCGAAAGAAGCGGGAATCACGAAAGTGGTGTTTGACCGAGGAGGTTTTCCGTATCATGGAAGAATTAAAGAAGTGGCCGAGGGCGCGCGGGCAGGCGGCCTTATATTCTAATTATGGCAATGCAACGACAAAAATCAGAGTTTGACCAAAAAACCCTCGATATCCGGAGAGTCGCGCGTACGATGGCGGGAGGACGGCGGTTCAGTTTCCGCGTGACGATTGCGCTGGGCGACCGGAAAGGCGGCGTCGGCGTCGGAACGGCGAAAGGGTTGGATGTCGCGGCATCTATCGAAAAAGCGATACAGCAAGCGAAAAAAAATATCACGAAGATCACAACGCATAACGGCACCATTCCGCATACGGTAACTATGAAGTTTCGAAGTGCGCGCGTATTGCTCAAGCCGGCAAAACCGGGAACCGGTATCATTGCGGGCGGCGCGGTGCGGGTGATCTGCGAACTCGCGGGAATTAAAAATATCACCGGCAAGATCGAAGGAAGAAGCTCGAATAAGATCAATGTGAGCGAGGCGACGATCGCCGCGCTCAAGAGTTTGAAGCCCCGGAAGCAAAAAGCAGTCGTGGCGGCGGGCGCGCCCGCGGCGCAGACAGAGGTAATCACGGCACAATAATCATATGCAACTTCACGAATTACGAAATAAAAAGAGAAACAAAAAACGCATCGCACGCGGAGGTGCGCACGGAAAAACGTCTGGACGAGGCACGAAAGGACAGAAATCACGTGCAGGGCATCGGATCCGTCCCGCAGAGCGCGACCTGATCAAGAAGCTTCCAAAATTACGCGGATATCGCTTCAAGGGCATCGGCGCAAAGCATGCGGTGGTGAATCTTTCTGCGATGAATGGGGCATTTGCATCGGGCGATGTCGTGACGCCGGAATCGCTTCGTGCGCACGGCCTTATCGAAAAGAAGGGAAATGTGTACCCGTTGGTAAAAGTACTCGGCGAAGGAAAGATCGAAAAGAAACTCACCGTGGAGCGATGCTCGGTATCCGCAGCGGCGAAAGAGAAGATCGAAAAGGCGGGCGGGGCAGTAACGAAGTAATCTATGCTGGAAAAATTAATACAAATTTTAAAAACGAAGGATCTCCGCAAGAAGATCTTTTTCGTGCTTGCATTGATGGCGGTATTTCGCGTCGCGGCGGTCATCCCGGTTCCGGGGATCGACGTAAGCAGATTACAGAGCTTTTTTGAGGGAAATCAATTTTTCGGCTTGTTGAATATATTTTCGGGCGGCGCGCTCGACAATCTTTCTATCGTCATGCTTGGTGTCGGTCCGTATATCACGGCGCTTATCATCATGCAGCTTCTCACGATGATATTCCCCCAGCTCAAAGAGCTGTATCAAGGGGAAGGCGAACAGGGAAGGCAGAAATTCAATCAATACACGCGTCTGTTGACGATCCCGCTTGCCGGATTGCAGGGGTACGGCCTCTTGGCACTGCTTCAAAATCAGAACGTCATCGACCGGCTTGACCTCTTTTCACTTATCACCAATCTTTCGGTGATCACGGCGGGAACGGTATTTTTGATGTGGATTGGCGAACTTATTTCGGAAAAAAAGATCGGCAACGGCATTTCTTTACTTATCTTTGCGGGCATTATTGCGGCCCTGCCGACGCAGATGCGCCAGTTCTTCCTCAATTTCGATCCTTCTATGATCCCAACCGTAATCGTGTTTCTTATCGTATTCGTTGTCGTGATCGCGGGCGTGGTGTTTATCAACGATAGTCAGCGGAACATCCCGATTTCGTACGCGAAGCGTGTGCGAGGGTCAAAAGTATACGGAGGGACATCAACATATCTTCCATTGAGGGTAAATCAGGCAGGCGTCATTCCGATCATTTTTGCGATGTCGATCTTGTTATTTCCGCAGATGCTCGGTAATTTTATGCAGTTGGCGCCCCAAGAATGGCTGAAGGATCTCGGAACGTCGCTCGCGGGATTTTTCACGGCGGGAGGGTTTATGTATGGGCTTTTCTACTTTATTCTCGTGATTCTTTTCACGTATTTTTATACTGCGGTCACGTTTGATACCAAGCAGATCGCGGAGGGCGTGCAGAAGCACGGCGGGTTCGTGCCGGGAATCAGACCGGGAAATCCGACCGCGGAATTTCTCGCGCGCGTCATGAATCGCATCACGCTTGCGGGTGCGATATCGCTTGGCTTTATCGCGATCTTGCCGTTCGTTATCCAATATTTTACCGGTACTGCGACGCTTTCGATCGGCGGTACGGCGCTGTTGATCGTTGTATCGGTCGCGCTCGACACGATGAAGCAGATCGACGCGCAGCTCGTCATGCACGAGTACGAAAGATTCTAGCGATTTTTAACAAGTCACGCGACGTGATATAATGAAAGCGCAATGGAACAAGAACCACTTAATCTTATTATGCTTGGGCGCTCGGGAAGCGGAAAGGGCACGCAAGCGCAGGTTCTTGCGCGAGAATTTGATCTCGAATATATCGGCACCGGTGATCTTTTGCGGAAGTTCTCCGAAAGAAAAAACGCCGCCGCGCATCGGATGAAAGAAACAATGGCACAAGGGAAGCTCGCTCCTTCCTGGATGCCATTTTTTATTTGGATGGAAAAGCTTGCCTATACCGACGCGCACAAAGGTGTATTGTTTGACGGAAGCCCCCGGATGCTCGGAGAAGCGACGACGCTTGACGAAGTGCTTGATTGGTTCGAGCGGAAAAAAGTGAAAGTGGTGCTTATTAATATTTCACGCGAGGTTGCACACCAGCGGCTGATGAAGCGCCGCATTTGCAGTGTGTGCAAGCGAGGCGCGTATGTAGAAAATGAAAAAGAAGCGCCGGAGACGCATTGTCACTATTGCGGGGGAGACCTGACGATCCGCGCGGAAGACAACCCGGAAGGTATTGAGTCGCGACTCGATTGGTTTGATCATGAAGTGATGAAAGTGGTTGAACATTATCGAAGCCAAGGGAAGCTTATTATGGTCAACGGCGAGCAAGAACCGGACGCGGTGCATCAGGAGATCGTGAACGCGCTCGCAAAAGAAAATATCCTTCCCAAGTAATATAGATTCGCGAAATGGCACGCATCATCAACACTGAAAAAGAGATCGACGCGATGCGTCGCGGCGGCGCTATTTTAGCGGAGATACTCATGCGACTTGCAGAAAGGGCCGTGCCCGGCGCAGATGCCGGAGCACTTAATGCAGAGGCGGAGCGGCTTATCGCTGAGCGAGGCGCTACGCCTCTTTTTTTAGGATATCAGCCGGAAGGTGCATCGTCTCCCTATCCAGCCGCGCTGTGCGTGAGCGTTAACGATGAAATAGTACACGCCATCCCGTATCAAGGGAAGATCATTAAGGAGGGTGACGTGGTGAGCTTGGACCTCGGTCTTCGTTATGAGGGGATGTGCGTGGACAGTGCGCTTACCGTTGCCGTGAGCGTTGTTCCTTTGCGCACGCAAAAACTTATCGAAGTGACAAGCAAAGCGCTTTATGAGGGCATTGCGGTGGTGCGCGCTGGCGCGCGGATTGGCGACATTGGATACGCTATTCAGCAGTGCGTTGAACGCGAAGGTTTTTCCGTGGTGCGCGAACTTGCGGGGCATGGCGTAGGGCATCATGCGCATGAAGAACCGATGATCTTTAACTTTGGTAAAAAAGGAACGGGTGAGC
>JBBTYM010000122.1:0-2324 GCA_038061765.1 Patescibacteria group bacterium | reverse complement strand
AAGTATGCTTTCTACCGCCTGCCGATCATAGCCGTAATAATTGCCCGCGTGTTCTACGTATTCAACGAGCTCGTCGTTAGCGCGTTTTTGCTCCAGCGCTTCTTTGACGAAAAAGTCGTAAAAAATTGCGTCGTCCGCATCGCGCTGCGCGCGCGTGGTAAACGACTTGATGATGCCGA
The DNA here is from genome assembly GCA_038061765.1 of Patescibacteria group bacterium. Lineage (GTDB taxonomy): Bacteria > Patescibacteriota > Minisyncoccia > GWC2-36-17 > WO2-46-25 > MEYI01. The sequence goes on along the minus strand of JBBTYM010000122.1, from coordinate 2,145 downwards.
CGCGCTCAGGAATGAGCCGCACGACCTCTTTCATTAACATGCTTTTCCCGCAATGTGCAGGACCAACCAGTGCAAAAATAGTGTTCATAGTGGTACCATTCTATCGTACCACATCATGAAAGAACTTGTGAAACAGCTTATCTTGCAGGAATATCTCAAGACACCACGCATCATCGAGGCGTTTTTGGCGATAGATCGTAAGGATTTTGTATCGGAAGATCAATACGACGAAGCATACTGGGATATTGCATTACCCATCGGCTACGGACAGACGATATCACAGCCGGCAACAGTGGCGTTCATGCTTGAGCTTTTACAGCCAAAAGAAGGGGATAATATTATGGATGTAGGTGCCGGCTCATGCTGGCAGACGGCTTTGCTTGCGCATATTGTCGGGGCAGAGGGAAAAGTGTATGCGGTGGAGCGGATATGCCCGTTACTTGAAGAAAGCAAGAAGCGATTTGCGAAATACGGATTTACCAACACAACATTCTTTTGCCGTGACGCGACGAAAGGATTTCCTGAATACGCGCCGTTTGATAAGATCATTGCCGCGGCATCGGGGCACGCGATGATAAAACAGTGGCAGAAAGAAGTGAAAGTGGGCGGGCGGATCGTGATGCCTATCGAAGAGAGTATATGGTTATACATAAAAAGATCGGAGACCGAATTTGAAAAACAGGAATACCCCGGCTTTATGTTCGTGCCGTTAATCGAAGAGAGGGGTTGATCTTTCGACAAGTTCGGAGCGTGGTTGACGTAGCGATGATTTTTCTGTACTTTTTGAAATACAGCTCTTTGTAAAATAACTATAAGAAAAAGGAGGCGTACGATGGAGTTGATGCTTGATGAGCATGATCTGGCAAAGTTTCTAAGGTTGTGGGAAAGGATTGGACCGCCCAGCAGCGGCGAACAAGTATTTTATGTGCTCAAGAAGGCGTATGCGGAGCAGCACAGAAGGTATCACAATGCGGAGCATATTCGTCACTGCCTTAAGGAGTTCGGGGCGGTGCGGCGTGTATTAGAAGATCCTTCTGCGGTTGAGATGGCCATTTGGTTTCATGACGCGGTTTTCTTTCCCGGGGCGCCTAACAACGAGGAACGTAGCGCAGTGCTTGCTCAAGAAATGCTGTGGGAGGGCGGCGTCCCGGAGGAAGTGGGGGTGCGCGTTGCCGAGCTTATTATGGCGACAAAGCACGACGGAAAGCTTTCTTCTCGTGACCTTGATGCGATCATGCTGGCCGATATTGACCTGTCTTCCTTGGGGGCGCCCCCACAGGTGTTTGACGAAAACGCGCAACGCATTAGGAACGAGACGCGGATGAGCAACGAAGAGTTTTTCAGGAAGCAAGCACTTTTTTTCAAAAAGCTCTTTCAGAGAACAAGTATCTACGGTACCGACTTTTTTTATGACGAATACGAATGGCGGGCGCGCAGGAACATCGAGCGCTTTGCTCGGAGCGCGGGAGTCGCGATCCAATGATCGCGCACCACAAGAGGAGAAGGCATGCCTTCTCCTCTTTATTTTATTAAGTACGGTCGATCCGGCGGGACTTGCCTAAATTATTTTTATGGGCTATAGTGCTGGTACGTTATACGTTTTAAGATTCAAGTTTCAAAACTATGGGATTACCCGCCAAACGAACAACCAGTACGAAAAGAGATCTTCGGCGCTCGCATCACGCGCTGTCTCCGGTTTCCGCGGGCAAGTGTTCACGCTGTGGCAACTCAACTCTTCCGCATAAGGCATGCGGCAATTGCGGTTTTTACAAAGGAAAGGAAGTGATCAACATACTTGCGAAGCTGGACAAGAAAGAAAAGAAGAAGAAAGAAAAGGAGCTCGCACAGCAAGAAAAATCACACGCACACAAAAAAGAAGGCAAGGAGAAGGAGTAGGAGTAGGGTAATCATCTCAACGTTCTTTCGCAATGGCCAACAGGCATCTTTCCCGAAGCATCGTATTGCAGTCGCTGTACGAATGGGACTTCTGGGGGAAACACAACGGAAAGCTGAAAGAGATCTTGGAACGAAACATCCAGGAATTTGCGCCGGGGCTCCCCGACGTCGCATTTATTTTTGACCTTGCCGATACAGTCGTCGAGAAGATCGCCGGAATCGCCGCGATCATTGAAAAATGCGCGCCGG
>JBBTYM010000121.1:0-2071 GCA_038061765.1 Patescibacteria group bacterium | reverse complement strand
GTGCCACATTACCGATTTTGGAAATAGGTTCGGACTTGGTACAATAGAGACACCAATACAGAACTAAGAGGCTCTGAACGAGCCTCTTAGTTCTGTATTGGTGCCCGGGGTGGGATTTGAACCCACAAGCTCTTGCGAGCGAAGGATTTTAAGTCCTTTGCGTATGCCAGTTCCGCCACCCGGGCAAAAATCGCTTTGCGATTTTAACTAATAACTTATAACAGATACCTTATAACCACAACAAATGTATTTTGTTATGAGTAGTTAGTTGGTAGTTGTAAGTTGATGCGGAGGCCAGGAGGGGAAGCGAACTCGCTTCGCTCTTTAAAACCACTCGGTTTTAATATTTCCTCCACGGGAAACCGTAGGTTTCCCAACCCCTTCCTTATTCGATTCCTTCACTTATCTTCTTGTTGGTTTATATGTGACACCAACAAGAATAGATAATTCTGCGGAGGCCAGGAGGGGAATCGAACCCCTGTATAAGGGTTTTGCAGACCCTTGCCTTACCGCTTGGCTACCTGGCCACGATGCTCCTATATTCACGACTTACCGTATCCGCCGGCTGGCGGACTACCTGGTCGTAGAATTCTTTTTTATTTCCTCAAACACCCGCGCCATTACTTCTTCGCGTGTTCCGTGCAGTTTTGCCGCCGCGGCAAAACGATGTCCGCCGCCACCCAGTGCGACGGCAACGCGCTGTACGTTAAACCCCTTTGCGGCATCTGAACGAAAGCTCACCGATATCATACCATCATTTTTTTCTTTGAAAAGAGCAACACACATAACATGCTCGTTCGTAATATGATTGGTCAGATTGACGACGTTGTCGACATCTTCCCACGCGATGCCGTGTTCTTCCATGTCGCGCGATGAAAGATAGGTATAGGCGGTGCGGACCTCTTGGTTGATCGCAAGTCGGGAAAGCGCGAGTCCGGTGACGCGCGCCGCGCCATATGATGGAAAGCCGAGGACGCGCTTGGTGATCCATTCCGTGTTGATGGGTGTATGGCCGAGCAGTTCTGCTGCGACCGCAAACGTGTCGGCGGTGGTGTTGGTATGCACGAAGCCACCTGTGTCGGTCACGATGCCGGTGTAGATGCAGGTTGCGATTGCGGGAGTGATGGTGACGTTGTTTGTGGTGAAAAAGCGATAGGCGAGTTCGCAGGTAGAAGAGAACGATGTGTCGGCGACGCACACCTCTCCTTCCTGGGTTGTCTTGGGGTGATGATCAAGCGTGATGAAGTGATACGTGCGGGGAGCTGTGTAGGGGAGGCGAAGCCGCGCCACATCTCCGTAATCAAATCCAATAAGCAGGTCCGGTTCACTCAAAGAAATTTCGGTTGTGAGTTTTTCAAAATGCGGGAGGAATGAGAGGTTCTGCGGGAGAGAGCCCGTAATATACGCGACATAGGGTTTGCCGAGCGTATCAAGGTAATGAGTGAACGCAAGCATCGCCCCGATACCGTCGCCGTCGGGGTATTCGTGCGTGGCGAGCACGATGGTGCGCGCGCTTTCAATGAGGTGCTTGGCGCGAATGAGGTCTTCAGTGGTCGTTGGCATCGTGTTCTTCTTTTTCAGTGTGCGCGAGAATATCGTAGAGGCGCTGTTCTTTTTCGTAGGTAGCATCGATCTCAAATCGTATCCGCGGTATGGGTTTCATTCTTAGTTTTCTGTTGAGGATGTATTGAATAGCTCCCGCGTTGTATTGAAGCTCTTCAAGCGCTTCCCCTTCTTTTTCTTTGACGATCGTGGAAATAAAGATCGTCGCGTGGGCGAGATCGGACGACGTTTTTACGTGAGTAACCGTGAGGAGAAGATTTTTGTCGATATCGATCTCTTTTAAAATGATCTTGCCGACCTCTTCTTTGATGAGTTCGCTGATCTTCTCAAGACGATGGCTTCGTGGTGCGATGTCTTCCATGAGTATTATTGAAGCGGGCGCAGTTTTACTTCTTCTTCGTATGCTTCAATGCGGTCGCCCACCTCGATGCGCTTGTCTGCCGAAGGGGAAGAAGGGGCGAACATGATCCCGCATTCGTTTCCTTTCGGCACTTCGTTTGTTTCCACC
>JBBTYM010000120.1:0-2604 GCA_038061765.1 Patescibacteria group bacterium | reverse complement strand
ATTGCGCCAATTGGTAAACCGACATCGACATTCATATTAAAAAAGAACGATAATAAATGCATGCCATACGAATCAAAAAATTTCGAGTACTTGACCGGTCTTTCAGGGTTCAGCGACCAGCTTTTGAAAGATCACTTTACGCTGTATCAGGGATATGTCGCGAATTTCAATAAACTTGACCAGACGCTCATGGCGATAGAAAAAGCGGGCAATTTTGGCACGCCGGAATTCGCGGAGATGAACCGCCGGCTCGGATGGGAGTTCAACGGTATGCGTTTGCATGAGCTTTACTTCGGTAATCTTACGAAAGCATTTCGTGCGATTGATGCCGGTGCGTCGCTTTATGCGGCGATCGCGAAAGAATTCGGTTCATACGAACTATGGGAAAAGGATTTTCGTTTGATGGGGGCGATGCGCGGCATCGGGTGGGTGGTGCTCTATCATGATGCGATCGCCGGGCGGTTATTTAACGTATGGGTCAACGAGCACGATGTCGGTCATATGGCAGGCGCGATTCCGCTTCTCGTGATGGACGTGTTCGAGCACGCGTATATCCGCGACTACGGTATCGTGCGGAAGGATTATATTGAAAAGTTTATGGCGAGCATCGAGTGGGCGGCGGTTGAAGGGCGATATTCTCAAATATCGTGAGTTACGAAGCAACATCTTTTGAGTCGCCATCACTCGCAATCTTTCTTTTATCTTAACGGAAGCGCAGCCCTTCATGAGTATTTTTATAAAAGGGCGTGAGAGGATTAAAGAAAGATTGCGGGTGATGGAGACTCTAGCAAAGTAAAAATATAGCGCGCAATTCATGGTTAATAAAATAATGAAAAAGCGACGCGACGATACGCGGAAAATATTATTTTTTGCACTCAGCGGCCTTGTGGTCATCACAGGGCTTGTTTTTTATATTGCGAACGCGAAGAAAGATGGCATAACGATAATCAAAAATAAAGAGGGTGTCGTGGGTGCTGAAGAAGTAAAGGAGATTGTGCAAAAAAAAGAACGGAGAGAAATTCCCGATGTGGTGAAGGCGGTGTATGTGACAATGTACACGGCGGGCAATCGCGAAAAAATGGATGCGCTTATTGCGCTTGCGAAAGAAACTGAGGTGAATGCGATGGTGATAGACGTAAAAGGGTCTGAAGGAGAGCTTGTGTTTGATTATCTTGATGTTGGTGCGCTTTTAGAAAAACTACATGAGGCGGACATTCATACAATTGCGCGTATTGTGGTGTTTCAAGACAGCAGTGCCGTGGCGCGTGCGCCCGAAACCGTCATTAAAAAAACTGGCGGGGGAGTATGGCGCGACCGGCGCGGGTTTGCATGGGTCGACCCGGCATCTGAAAAAGGGTGGGACTACGTGTTCGATGTTTCAAAGCGTGCGCTGGACGCAGGATTTGACGAGATCAATTACGATTACATTCGCTTCCCGACCGACGGCAATTTAAGCGCGATGGTGTATCCGGCATGGGATGAGCAAATACCGAAGCACGAAGTGATAAAAAAATTCGCTTTGCGCGCGCGCGAGATACTGAAAACACATGAGCCGCGCATGTCGCTTTCTATCGATATCTTCGGCTATACGTTCATACAATCACACGATCTCGGCATCGGTCAGCGGCTCGAAGACATGATAGAAGCGTTTGATTTTGTGTATCCGATGGTGTATCCGTCGCATTACAGCACGGGGAATTTTGGCTTTACCAACCCCGCCGATCATCCCTATGAAGTGGTGAAAGGCACACTTGAAAGCGGGCTTGTAAAAATGGGGGAGAATGCGACTTCGTCTGCGCATCGCATCCGTCCGTGGTTGCAATCGTTCAATCTCGGGGCGATGTATACTGCCGACATGATGCGCGCTCAAATTCAAGGAACGCGCGACGGACTTGGCGAGGCGAGTTCGGGGTGGCTTTTATGGGACCCAAAAAATCAATATAACAATGCACGCGTGTATCTTGAAAAGGAGTAAAAGGGCATAAAATGTTTTTGATAGACTCTTTTTATGCTATACTACCCTCATAGTCCTACCATGACATATCTCTCAAAACTCCGCATCCTTCTTCCGATAGTTGCCTTTCTCTTCTCTGCGGCTGCCGGCATCACCTTTGCCGCATGGCTTGACGCCCCCCAACGCCCGCCTAACTACGGCATGGTGGGTTGTACCCCTCCCTGCGAACAAGAGGACTTCATGCCAATGAACCTAAGCGACACCACGCAAACGAAGCTCGGCGGCGCTATCTTCGGAGGCAGTGTCGGCATCGGGACGACGCCAAGCAGAGAACTGGATGTGGTCGGCAATATTGGCGCTACCGGCGATGTCATCGCAAGCGGCTTTTTTGACTTACAAAATACTGCGTATTTCATCGATCCCGCTGCCACATCAGGATATTCCGGTACATTTCTTAGTCCTGTCGGCATCAAACAGCGGTATCCCGGCGCCTCACTCGCGGTGAATAACGGTATTGAGGTCACCGGCAAGACCGGCTCTCTCAACGATGCGATCTATGCTTACGCGAACAATGCTACCGGCGCCTCCCTCTCCGCGGAACAAGGCGACCCCGCCGGCTACGCCATCTATGCAAGCGGAGGGATTAATTA
>JBBTYM010000119.1:0-2000 GCA_038061765.1 Patescibacteria group bacterium | reverse complement strand
CGCTGATAGCAAGATGCACGACATCAGGCGTGTTGATGGAAAGGTCGAGTTTGCCGATCTTGAGCCGGGTGAGTTGTTCGTGCAGTTCTTCAACGGTTTTTACGCCAAGCATCGCGCCCAGGTGCTTTCCCATAAGATACACGACAGCAGCCGTTTCATCTCCAAGGATATCGTGCAAGCTCACGAGGCGCAGGAGCCGCCATAATACGACCGGTATGTCGGGGCCTATCGTGGAGCGGCGCGGTGTCAGGTTTGCGAGCGTAAGGTCCTTCGGGTTTCGCGGCGTGATAAGTTTTTCTTCTTTTGGGTTATCGGAAAACAGCATAGTGGTACGCGCGGCGACGGCGTTACGCCTTGAGCCGCTCGATCTCTTTTTTAAGTTCGATCATTTTTAATTCTCTGCCGACGGTGAGTTTTTTGAATTTTTCGAGCTCTTCCATTTTTTCTTTCATTTCTTTTGTCCGGTCCATAACGGTCTGCTCGAGGCCCGCCTTTAGTTGCTCCAACTCACTGGCGCGTTCTTTCACGCGCTGGTCAAGGTCTGCGTTGACGCGTGTCAGTTTGGTTTGCGCATCTTTTAATTCTCCGGTCGCTTTTTCAATGCCATCAAGCATGTGGTTGAACATGAGCGCAACATTTCCGATCTCGTCGCTTCCTTTTATTTTTGCGCGAACGGAGGTGTTTCCTTTTGCCACTTCTGTCGCCGCAACGAGGATTGGTTGGAGATTTTTAAGGAACCGGCGGCTTAAGATGGCGGTGATAAGCGCGCCGATAAGAGCGATAAGAATGCTTGTAAATGCAAATCGTGCGCGGAGCTCTTTGAGCGGCGCTAATATTTCTTCCGCGTCCACTTCCGCGATGAGTACCGCATTGTCGCGCATGAGGCACATGGATGCGCCAAATACTTTAATACCGCGATAGTCGATATACTCCCCCGCCACTTCTTTTCCATCCTCAAGACATGCTTTTACCGGGTAGGTGTCGACGCGGAGTTTCAGCACGGCATCTGCAATGAACCGCGAGGGGGTCACGATGATGCGGTCCTTGTTTACCATATAAATCTCCGCGGTCTTGAGATATTCAAACAACACTCTTCCGCTGATCGCGCCTTGGGCGATTTGAGCTTCCCCGGAGAGGATGTTTCCGAGTTCTTCGATATTGGTGAAGTGAAGGAGCATCACCGCATCAAGGGGTAGCAAATTCCCCCCTGCATCTTTTGCGGCAGAAAAGATCCGAGCGACTACGTGAATCATCGGCTCCATTCCCTCGTCCGGTTCAATAACGACATTGGTGACGAATGCTTCGCCGAATTTTGAGACAAGCGCTTCAGAAAACCGATGCGCGTGAAACTCCTCTTCCTCTTCTTTTTCATCGATGCCGATGCGGTCAGCGCGCGAAGAAACGATGACGATGCCGTCTTTATCGAGAATATCGATGATGCTGATGGCAGGGTCATATTTCAGCTTCTCTTCTCGGAAGTAGCGCGCAAGGCCTTCGACGACAGACGCGCGCTCCTCCCCGTCCGGAAGCGCAAGGATCTTTTCTGTTGCGGCGCGGATGGTGCCGTCGGAGCCCCAATCAACCGTTCTCGTTTTTATTTTATCGGCGAATAAAAAATATGCTCCTTCGCTTGTTTCCACGATGCTGTGGAAATTCTTGATAGCGGTGTTTTTCAAATACCCTTTCACCGCGGCGTCAAATTCATAAAAAAGAACCGCAATGAGAATAACAATGATGGCGGTGAGAAGGAGTGTAAGCTTTGTTTGAAATCTCATACAATAGGTAGTGTATCATTTTTTGCGGGCGCGCGCACAGAGCGCTCTTGTTTTTTTGCGCCGTTGCTGATCGGCAGTGAGAGATAAAATACAGTGCCCTTTCCTTCCGCTGATTCAAACCATAGCTTCCCTCCCATCGCTTCGGTGATCTGTCGCGCGATGTGCATCCCGAGGCCGGTGCCTTCCGTTTTTGCGGTGTTGTCTGCGCGGAAGAATTTCTCGAAT
>JBBTYM010000118.1:0-3008 GCA_038061765.1 Patescibacteria group bacterium | reverse complement strand
ACTAGTCCATTACAGAAAAGTATATTATGTGTTTTCCGGCGTGCTTATCACGCTCTCCATCGCGGCGCTTGCCATATGGGGTTTGCAATTCGGTATTGATTTTAAAGGCGGGTCGCTCTTAGTGGGAGAATTCGCAAAAACTCCGCTCGAGAATGAAGAGATTTCTGATGTCGCACAAACACTCGGCCTCGGTGAGATAATTATCCAGCAAACAGGCGAAAAAGGAGTGATACTCCGGCTGAAAGAATTAGACGAACAAGCGCATCAGCGGCTGATCGCCTCACTGCAAGAACGCGCGCGCGCGCAAGATGCCGAAAATGATTTCATACAAAGAAGCTTTGAATCGGTCGGCCCGTCTATCGGCAAAGAGCTTCGCACTAAAGCGCTCACCGCGACCGCTATCGTGCTTGCGCTGATCATCGGGTATGTCGCGCTTGCGTTCAGAAAGGTTTCATATCCGCTTGCGTCATGGAAGTACGGCATGGCGACGCTTATCGCGCTCTTTCACGACGTTATTATCCCGCTTGGTCTTTTTGCGGCACTCGGTCATTTTTATCACGTGGAGATCTCAAGCGCATTCATCGCGGCCATTCTTACCGTGCTTGGGTATTCGGTACACGATTCGATTATCGTCTTTGACCGCGTGCGCGAGAATTTAATGAAGCATCACGGAAAGACGTTTGAGGAAACGGTGAATATTTCCGTGAATCAAACGTTCGTGCGATCACTCAACACCTCGCTGACGGTTATTTTGGTATTACTGGCCATCTATTTCTTCGGCGGAGAAAGTATCAAATATCTTGCATTGATGTTGCTCGTGGGCATCGGCGTAGGAACGTACTCGTCTATCTTTATCGCAAGTACCATTTTGGTAAGCTGGTACGACCGCATGATGGGCCAGAAAAAATAATATTCTGTTTGGTATATACTTAAAAGAACGGACTCATTGCGAGTCCGTTCTTTTAATAACAACTCTACTATTCAAGATGTATTCGTTCGTGTATCTCTGCTCGCCGCGCTTTGAGCGCGGGGTGCTTTTGTAAGTCAGGATCGCTTTCAAGAAGCAGTGTCGCTTCTTCGCGCGCTGTTTTAATGAGTTTGGCATCGGTAAGCGATGCCATCATATAATCGGGGATGCCCCATTGGTGCGTTCCCAAAAAATCTCCGGGGCCCCGTATCGCGAGGTCTTTTTCTGCGAGCGCAAAGCCGTCGTCGCATTCAAGGAGCGCGCGAAGCCGTCGGTTTGTTTCTGCCGATGAGGATTCGGTAAATAAGAAGCAGTGCGATTGATGCTCTCCTCGCCCGACCCTCCCGCGGAATTGATGCAATTGGGCAAGGCCGAACCGTTCTGCGCCTTCAATGGCCATCACGGCCGCATTAGGCACGTCAACGCCCACTTCGATCACCGATGTGGACACAAGGACATCAATAGTTCCGTCTTTGAATTGCTTCATCACTGTTTCTTTTTCTTTCAGCTTCATTTTTCCGTGGAGCATCCCGACGCGCAGGTCTGAAAATATTTCTTCCGTCAATTTTTTGTATTCTTCTTTTACCGCTTTTACTTCTTTGCGAAGCAATGTCTGGGTGAATTTTATTTGCCCGCTCGCAGAGGAATGAAATACTGATGTCTCTTCAAAATTTCCTTCGATGCGAGGACAAATAACGAATATCTGCCTTCCCGCGCGCACCTGCGCGCGCATACAATCATATGCACGCTGGCGTTGTGGTGGCGTGATGATCTCGGTGACAATTTTTTTTCTTCCCTGTGGTATTTCATTGAGCAGTGAAATATCAAGATCGCCATAGATCGTGAGCGTCAGTGTGCGCGGGATCGGGGTTGCGGTCATGCTTAAAAAGTGGGGCAGGGGAGTGACCGGCGCGAGCGCCTTGTTTACCGTGTTTCGTTTTGCAAGCGACGCACGCTGGGCAACACCGAACCGATGCTGTTCATCAAGTACTGCAAGCGCGAGCGCGTGAAACGCGACCGCGCTTGCTATCAGCGCGTGCGTGCCGACGACAACTTTAAGGCGGCCTGACCTGACTTCTGTGAGAAAGTCCGTCTTTTTCATTTTTCGCACCGTATCAAATTCACTGTCGTATATGAGCGCTTCACTGCCGGTGAGCAAGCCGACATCAAAGTGAAAAGGAGAGAAAAGCTTTGCAAAGCTTGCAAAATGCTGGCGCGCAAGCACTTCGGTGGGCGCCATGACCGCGCTTTGCCATCCGTGGTGCGCGGTATTAATAATGGCGATAGCCGCAACTACCGTTTTTCCCGAACCGACATCACCTTCCAAAAGCCGGTTCATTGGAGAGCTTTTTTCCATGTCCTGAAGGATCTCCCACGCGGCACGCCGCTGTGCTTGTGTGAGTTGAAAGGGGAGTCCGTCGACAAATGATTTCACCGTTTCCAGATCAAAAGGAATCTTTGGCGCGAGCGACTGTTGTATTTCTCTGCGCGCTTCGCTCATGCACAACTGCAGTAAAAACATTTCTTCAAATGCCATCCTGCGCCGCGCGGCATCGGCCTCTTTTTGCGTGCGGGGAAAATGTATGTGCGTCAGTGCGTCATAGAGCGCGGGGAGCCGCTGGCGCTTTATGATCTCTTGGGGGAGTGTGTCGTCAATGCGAGTGACCCCTGCAAATGCATTTTTCACGAGATACCGCAGCCAGCGCGAAGTGATGCCTGCGGCTTCGCTATACACGGGCACGATCCTTCCGGTGTGCGTCGTGGTTTTATTTTCGCCGAGCACCTCATATGCGGGGTTTAGCATCGTACGTTCGCCGCGTTCGTTCAGCGTGATCTTTCCCGAAATACTTATATGCTTTCCTTGCGTAAGCGTACGCAATAAAAATGGCTGGTTGAACCATACCGCGTCTATCGCGCCGCTCGCATCGCCCACAGCAACGTGTATCAATTGCATCCCGCGCTTCCACGTGCGGATGCTTTGCACGTCCTCGATCACGCCCTGTACCGTCGCAACCTCGCCAAGAGATGCATCCGCAATGCG
>JBBTYM010000117.1:0-1813 GCA_038061765.1 Patescibacteria group bacterium | reverse complement strand
GGACCGAGACTTCCGCGGTGATATTTTTTGCGCCGCGCTTTTTCGCTTCGCGGATGGCGCGTATCGCACCCGCGGTCGAATTGTGCATGAGATGAAGGCGCGCACCCGTTTTCTCCGCAAGCAGAATATTTTTGTAGACGGCCATATCTTCTGAGAGCGCAGGGCTCCCCGGCAGTCCGAGCTGCGTGGAAATCCAACCCTCGTGCATCACCCCGTCTTCGGTGAGGTCTTTCGTCTCGCAGTGACTCATGAGGAGGACGCCGCAGGTGCGCGCGTATTCCATCGCGCGCTTGAGCACTCCCTCTTTTTGCACGTCATGACCGTCGTCGGTAATCGCGACGGCGCCGGAGTTTTTCAACTCATTAATCTCCGAGAGCATCGCGCCCTCCTGCCCCTTGGTGATAGCGCCCGTCGGGTAAATGTTGATGAGGCCGAGGTCACGCGAGCGCTTGAGTATGAATTCGATGACGGTCTGATTGTCGGCGATGGGATTGGTATTCGGCATCGCGACCGCGGCGGTAATGCCACCGGCAAGCGCGGCTCGTGAAGCGGTCTCGAACGTTTCTTTGTCCTCCCGTCCCGGCTCGCGGAAGTGCACATGCAGGTCGATGAGCCCCGGCGTCACTGTAAGACCCTTTGCGACGATTTTCTTGTCGGCTTTCTCTTTGAGGTTCTTGCCGACCGCAGCGATTTTGCCATCGCGCACGAACACGTCGGCAATACCGTCGAGATTGTTTTTCGGGTCTATCACGTGTCCGCCGGCGATAAGAAGTGTGCTCATGTTATTTGCGGGTGAACGTCTTTTTCTTGCCGTCCATTCTGTCGACAATGAGCCAGAGCAAGGCTTTGCGTACCGCCATGCCGTTCTCCACTTGGCGCAAGATATAGGACTGCTCGTCCACCGCGGCGAGCGCAGAGTGCACATCGATATCGCGGATGACCGGGCCCGGGTGCATCAGGATGGCGTCTTTCTTGGCGAGGTCGAGGCGTTTACGCGAGATGCCGAACATTTTTGAATACTCGCGGAGAGTCGGAATGAACCCGTTGGCGCCGCGCTCGCTTTGCACCCGCAGTGCGTAGACGACATCCGCTCCCGCGAGCGCCTCTTCCACTTTGCCGTACCATTTCACGCCGAATTTCTCGACGTCTTCGGGGATAAGTGTAAGTGGCGCACTGATGCGCACTTCGGCCTTCAGCATTTTGAGGAGTCGCACGAGCGAACCGAAGACGCGCGAGTGCATGATATCGCCGACGATAACGACGACGCGGCCCTTCATGTCTTTTGACTTGCAGTGGTCGAGCATCGTGAGACCGTCGAGGAGCGCCTGCGTCGGGTGTTCGTGCCAGCCGTCGCCCGCATTCACGATAGCGGCCTGTGTGTAGCGCGCGGCCACTTCCGGCACGCCGCTTTCTTTGGAGCGGATGACGATGGTCTTCACATTGTACGAGTCGATTGTCTGAACGGTGTCGAGATAGCTCTCACCCTTTTCCACCGAGCTGTTGGAGCTGACGCCCGCCGTATCCATCGAGAGCTGTTTGGCTGCGAGGTCGAAGCTTGAGCTTGTGCGCGTGGAGGGCTCGAAGAATGCGTTCACCTGCGAGGAGCCTTTGTTGAATGAGAACTTGTACGTCTTGTAGTCGCGGAACCGGCGCGCTACATCATACAAGAGCCCGAGGTCATCGGGCGTCACTTGGTCGATGGAGACGAGGTCAAAAAAGGAGAGGTCGCGGCCTTTACGGACTCTGCTGAGGTCCTTTTCCGCCGCAGAAAGGGGCTTTTTGCTTAATATGACAGCCATTAAAAATTGACTCT
>JBBTYM010000116.1:0-2693 GCA_038061765.1 Patescibacteria group bacterium | reverse complement strand
GCGTCTGCCAATTCCGCCATCCCAGCACTTTAAACAGGGTAAATCTGCCGACCTGTCGCGGAGACAATTCTACCTTACTGACCCGCCGATTGATAGATCGGGCCAATAACTGCAAGCGCGAGAAATAATACCACAATACCCACGATCACCAAAAGAACGGGCTCGATCAGGGTAAATAGGTTTTTTACGTTGTTTTCAACCTCTTTTTGATAAAACGTCGCGAGAAAATCAAGATTTCGTTCGATGCTCGCCGATTTTTCCCCCACTTCAAGCATTTGGATATACAAAGGCGGGAAAAGCTTTCTATCTAAAAAGGCGGAAATGGTGTTCCCTTTCAATACTTCCGGGATGACGCGCCTGATCGCACCCCGAAATGCATCGTTCCCCAAGCTTCCCGCCGTGATCGCAAGCGATTCATGTATCGGTACGCCGCTCTTCAGCAGGGTCGCGAGCACCTTCGCGGAGCGCGCAAGATATACGCGGCGAACAATACTGCCGGCGATCGGAAAATAGAGCACCGCGTGATCGCTCGCCACTTTCCCCGAAGGCGACCGGACGAAAAAATAGGCGCTTATGGCAAGCGCGGCTACACCAAGAATGAGTAGTATGCCGTATGCAGATACGAATGTCGCAAGCGCAAGCACCGCCCGCGTCGCAAGCGGAGGATCCTCGCTGATCGTCGCAAGCAATTCGGTTATGGACGGCAACACCGTATAGCCAAGCACCGCCGCGACCGCAACGATCGCGCACAGCATAAATGCAGGGTACATCAGCGCCGAAGTAAGCGTTTTTTTAAAGACCATCGCTGTTTCGATGTGATCGGCGAGATATTCGAGATTATTCTCGAGCGTACCCGATTTCTCCGCCGCCTTCACGACGTTGACATAGAAGAACCCGAACGCCGAAGGGTGCGATTCGAGCGCGGAAGACAGTTTTTGCCCCGCTTCCACGCGCTGGGAAATATCGAATAATATTTTCCGAAACGAAGGATTTTGTGACTGCTGTACCTGTGTTCGTATCGCCTGCGCAAGCGGAATATTCGCCTTTACCATCACGGAAAGATTTTTGGTAAATATAAGATTGTCTCTGTCGGTAATGCGCATTGGTGTTAATTCCTAGATTGTAATACTTGATCGAGCGCATCGCAATACGATGCCGCAGACCAGCTTTGGGCAAAGCATCCTCGCGGTACGTAATGATCTGCGGACGACACCTCGGAATGATGCCCAAGAATTCCCTCCCATAATATGTCGTTCGTACTGGCAGCAAGCAACGCATTGATGTATGGACGGAATGTATCTTTATTGATCTTGCAAAGCGATGACGCCGCATAGTTGTTGATAAAAAACCATGCATCGCCGTGATGATAACTTCGGTTTTGATCATCGCACCCGCGGTCAACGCCGCAAAAGAGCGGGTGCGTCGGCGCAATACTTGCGATACCGCCCCACGGCAACCATAACACATCAAGCGCGCTTATAAATGCCCTCTCCCATTCATGGCGCAATAATAGGTCGGAATAGAAGTGATGGGCGAGAAATATGTTCGGCCGTTGTGTCGTGTCGCCCGCCCCATCGGCAAGCGCGTTGCCGTCCCAGAATGCCGCGCGCACTGCGCGCAATAGCTCCGCTTCTTTGAGAAAATATGCTTTATCATCGGTGAGCGCTCCTGCGAAGCGAAACATCGCAAGCGTAAGCGCCTGGATCTCGATACGCGCGCCCGCACGCCCCGACCCGTGATATTCGGTGTCCATCCATGTTTCTTTGGGACCGTTACATACAAGCCCCTCACGCATACGCGCCGGTAATTCATTATTGATGAACGAAACGAGCAACTCTTTAGTTTTTCGCAGTTCCTCGCCCTGAAGCACGCCTATGTGCATGAGGCGCGCCGCGCATCTGAAGAAAAGCCCCTCGGTGTCCGCGCACGCAAGCGTGCCCGGCCCGTCATATCCGCGAAGTGTGCCGTGCATGACCCACCAGTCAAGGTAGCGGGCATAGATCGCGTGTGCAGCTGCCGGCGCAAGCTGACTAAAAGAAATTGCGAAATCTCTCAACCAAAATTGCGCAAACCACGGGATACCCGCATACAATCCTTCGCTGTTTTTCCATTCGTCCTTCACCTCCATGTGATGCAATGAATGTTTCGCGGCGAGATATGCCATACGAATCTCTTTGTCATCGATGGACTCCCCGTGCTTATGTGCAAACCACTCCGCTTCCGCATTAAGCGACTTTTTTATCTTTTCCGCATTATCATAGACGCGCTTTGCCGTCTCTTTCGCGGCTTCTTTATCGCGCGCGACAGAAAAAACAAATTGTTTTCCCTTCAGCTCCACCGCGCGAAAAATATATCGTTCGAACGGGGGATCGTTCCGCGCGCGATCATGCACATACTCGCGCTTGACCCACTCTTTTTTTGACTCCGAGCCACCGATCCCCGCTATCGCGAGAAAAAACCGGTAGTCCAGTAAATTTTCTTTTCGTTTTATGAACTCAATGACAATGCATCCGTCTTCCGCGGATATCTCGTAAAACCGCCCCATGTCGTCATTGTCAAACATTTCCTTCCCGTCCAAAAATACGGAAAGCGGTATCGCTTCATTCGTCTGCCATACCAGCGAATTGCTGTCCGGATCGAGAAAAAAGGTCTCTCGTATGCCGCTTGAACGCTCGACCTCAAACGATGAAAAA
>JBBTYM010000115.1:0-4342 GCA_038061765.1 Patescibacteria group bacterium | reverse complement strand
CACATTTTGCATTTAATCGAGGATGCTTCGGTTCCCGATCACACCAGGAATGATACGCACGCGGATCTTTTTGGCGATCCCGGTTCGCCATACGAGGATTATTCGAAAGAGCATACTAATTTTAATGCTTTGACCGTTGCCGAAAATTTAAGAGGCGGAGATCTTTTAAATTTTACAATTATTCAAGATGCATTTGAGTATCTTGCAGGATATTCAAATAATAATTTCTTTTCAGAGGATACAATAAGTAATGTGGAATACAATTTACCAAATTTGAAAGAGCTGCAAAATAAAGACGGTTATTTATACGATGAAAAAAAGAAAATATATTTAGCAAAAATTTATAAGCAGGTCTATAAGGATGCTTACTCCACTAGTGATAATGCGATGGTTCTCCCATCATATTTTTCCAATCTTTCATCTCATGCTGTTTTAACTGGCGCTAGTGTCCTAGATTTATTTTTTCGCGAGGTGAAAAAATATAAAAATAATCCCGAGTTATTGCCGAATATCATTGAGGATTCCAACGAAGCAGTTTTAAGTTATTTAAAAAAATCTCCTCGCCTTGTGGCGGTGAATGCGGTAAATTTTGTCGATAAGGCAGGCACCAATGCAAAAATCTATCTCGCGAAACTTTCTTCCTTCTCCGCAAACTTCCTCCCCGCGCAGCTTAGCGGGTTAATCTCAACAAACGCGCAGCCGCAGGGGCAGGTGATGATACAATCACAGCAACAACCATTGTCACAGCCGGCGCTTCAACCAACTCCGTTGCCGTTAATAACTCCACAGCTGCAGAACGGAGTAGTTGTCGACCCTATTGCATATGAAGTACCGATTGTTCCAGCTATAGAAACGACAACCACACAAAACATCGCGCAGGATATTTCGACGGTGCCATTAGCTATCCCACCTGTCGAGGTGGTGGAAAGTCCTGCGATAGTGTCAGAAGTAGCGATAGATGCTCCTATGTATCACGGCAGTGGCTCGGTAACGGGCGTTTCTCCCGATGCGGTTGCCGTTTTGCCGCCTGCGGAAGAGTCGCTTACACCGCTTAGCTTTTCTGAAACATCTACAACAACCGACGCCACAGCAACTTCTACTGACAACACCGCAACTTCGACGGAAGAAGTGATCGCAACAGCCACATCAACCGAACCGGTGATTGTTGAGAAGCCGGAGATCATTGACGGCGCGCCTATCGTCATTAATGAGATAGCATGGATGGGTACGAAAGCGCAGGCAAACGATGAATGGATAGAATTATATAATAAAACAAACGCGGACATCGATCTTTCCGGCTGGACTCTTGAGAGTAAGAACAAACAGCCAAATATCATACTTGCAGGCGTGATACCTGCGCGCGGTTATTTCCTTTTAGAGCGTACCGCAAGCACAACGACCGATCAGATAGAAAATATGGTGTACACGGGCGCGCTGAATAATGCCGGACCCGATGCGAATTTGTATCTTAAAAATGGAACGACGACGGTTGATTTTGTTGGATATGGTAGCAACTGGTTTGCTGGCGACAATGGCACTCGGCGTACAATGGAACGCGTAAGCCCGTATGCAATGAGCACGAATTCATATAACTGGAAAACATATTCCGATGCGCTTACGACGCCGTTTGCAAAAGACGCAAAGAGCGGCGATATCCTCGGTACGCCGGGAGCGAAAAACAGCGTGACAGGATACTATACGCCAACGGGAAATATCACCGAAGATACCGTGTGGCGCAAAGCGTACAGTCCGTATTATGTGCCGCCATTCATGATGGAAGTGCAAACCGGCGCAACGCTTACCATCGAGCCGGGCGTGGTGGTGAAGTTCGCAAAAGGCGCGCCATACGGTGGCGGCATGGAGGTGCGCGGCGTGTTGCGCGCAGAGGGTACCGTAGTAGAGCCGATCGTATTTACCTCATTTTTAGATGATGCTGTGGACGGCGTTGATTCCAATCAAGACGGCTCGCTAAGCTCACCATCCTCCGCTGATTGGATGAATGTGAATTTTTACAATAGTGCACCATCCTCCGTGGTGCGGTATGCGCGGGTGTTCTATGGAGGACAAGGAGTGAGTAACAACCCGAATGGCTGGTATCCGAAATACACCGGGGCATTCAGCGTTCACGGCGCGCATCCGCAAATTACTGATTCTATTTTTGAACGAAACCATGCTATTTCTTTATATGTGGAAAAAGGAGCACATCCGCTATTGGAGCGCAACATGATAAAAAATACCGCCTTTGCTTCACAAGCGAGCGCATGGATGAGTGGGTTTGGTGTGCGTATCGCGGATGCGAGCTCAACCGCGGATATCATCGGGAATATTTTTGAAGACAATACCATCGGTATCAGTTCCGAATCCGCAACGAGTACGCCGCTGATCGTGAAGGATAATACGTTCACGCGTAATCAGAAAAACGCCGAGTTCAATTATAGCTACGGAGATCTTAATTTAGAAAACACAAATAATCAGGATAGCGAGCGTAAAGGAGGGCTTTATATCCAGCTCGTTGTGCGCGACGGGCAGGTAAAAACACTACGTGCCGATACCATGCCCTATGTTTTTCGCGGTGGCATTACGGTAGCGGAGGGAGGCATACTGACCATTGAGCCGGGCGCGGTTATCAAGAGCGCTTCTAATCCGCAAGCATCTTCTGTTCCTGTGGTGATTCGCGGCACATTGAAGGCACAAGGCACCGAAGTACGTCCGATCATATTCACTGCATTTGCAGACGACAGCGACGGATATGATAGCGATGGCGCGGCTGGAGCTCCTACTTCGGGCGCATGGGAAAACATTCAATTTCTTGGCGCAACCTCTTCCAATTCTATCTTAGAATATGTGCAGGTGCGTTATGGCGGGCTTGGGAAAAATTTGTGTCCGCATGCGTATCTTGGTGGTCCATGTATGGACTATAAAGGTGCTATGCTTATACAAGACGCAAGCCCGACGATCTCCCGCGCGACGTTTGACAAGAATCTTGCAATTGCGGTGTATGTAGCAGGAGACGCTCAACCAATCATCGAGTATTCCGATATCCACGACACCAAACAGGCGATTAAAAACCCTACCACAAGCATTGGCGGTATTGGCATCAGCATCGGCGCGGAGTCACTGCCCGCACTCACAGACAATACTTTCACGAACAACCTCGAAGATGTAGTATACAGACCATGAGCGATAACACTCTTGTAGCTATTATTAAATGGCTTGCGGGCGCGGCATTGTGCGTGCCGCTCGTGTTTTCCGTGTATTTTTACCCGTCGCACATTGCGCCGCAGACATTTCTTTTTCGCTTGATCGTCGAGGTGATGCTTTTTGTGTATCTTTTGCTCGTGTTGAGAAATAGCGCGTATGCGCCAAAGCTTTCATTAATGTTTTGGGCCATCGCGGCATTTATCGGGGCACAGGCGCTTGCGGGCGTGTTTGGGGTTGACCCTTTGCAGAGTTTTTTCTCCGATTTTGAGAGGCATTGGGGGTTTATTACCATCATCCATTTCTTTGTGTTTTTTGTGATCGTAAGCACAGTGGTGCGCGAGGAACGTTCGTGGCGGTGGTTGCTCGCGGTGTCGGTTGGAACGAGCGCGCTTACGGCCGGCTACGGTATGTATCAGTTTTTCTTTGAAGATATTGGGCGTATTTACAGCACCATCGGCAATGCGGGATTCTTTGCGACGTATCTGTTGCTCAATGCGGCGATCGCGCTATGGCTCGCGCTTGGCGCATTTTTCTCGCGCCCGTGGCGGTTTGTACTTGGAGGCATTGCCATTGTAAACATTGTGGTCTCGATGCTTACCAGTACGCGCGCAGCGATGCTTGCGCTCGTAGCGGGAATTGTGGTGATGGGGTGTGGATATGTTTTTTGGTACGAGCATAAAACAAAACGATTAAAGATGTTCCTTGCATCCCTTCTTATTGTTTTTGTGCTGGTAGGCGGCGCAGTGCTCGCGCTTGCGCATACCAATTTTGGCGTAAAAACAGGCATCAGCCGTCTTGCTATTTTTTCGCTCTCTGACGTCACGACGCGTACGCGCCTCTTTGCATGGCAGGCAGGGCGCGAAGGATTTTTTGACGCACCGCTTCTTGGCGCGGGTCCTGAAAATTTCAAAGTCGTGTTCAATAAATATTTTGATCCCGGGTTTTACACATACGAAATAGGGGAGACGGAGTTTGATCGCGCGCACAACATATTTATCGAACAGCTTGCGACATCCGGCGGTATCGGCTTGCTTGCATATATCGGCATGTTTGTGGTGTTTTTATATCTCTTATGGAGAGGGATGCGTGCAGGCGCGTTTGGCGCGCACACCCTGATCATTCTTGCCGCATTCGCGGCGGC
>JBBTYM010000114.1:0-2353 GCA_038061765.1 Patescibacteria group bacterium | reverse complement strand
TGGTCTTCCCCCACCGGTACGAGATCGGCATCAAACGCCAAGATATCAGCCGCCTGCGAAACAGGGAAACTCAACATCCCGAGCGACATCTTTCCTTTTGCAGTTGCCCGCACCTCTTCTTTCACTGTCGGGTTTTGCTGTGCGCGAGAAACCGATACCAACATAGAAAGATACACAAATAGCTCTGCAAGCGCCGGTACGCGCGACTGGATGAAGATAACCGACTTGTCAGGGTTGATCCCGCATGCCAAATAGTCAAGCAAAAGCCCAATGGTGTTTTGTTCCACATCTTTGGTTTCCAGTCGGTCGGTCAGGTACTGAAAATCGGAGATGATGGTGAACACCTCATTTCCTTCATTTTGCAGTTTTACTCTGTTTTGAATAGACCCGACGTAATGCCCTAAGTGCAGGGACCCCGTCGGCCTATCACCCGTAAGAATGCGTTTTTTGGTCATGCGTTTTTGCGAATAACTTTAAAAAACTTCCCTTTCCCCCATTGGATAATATCACCATCTTTTACTTCTATATCCCAATCTGTCTGCACCTCATCGTTTATCTTTACTCCCTTTGCTTCTATAAGTTGCTTCGTGGCGCTTGCACTCGATCTCGCACCACTCACAGCCATAACATCCATGACAGCTCCTTTAAGCGATGTATCACTTGGCGCAATCTCAAGCATCTCTGATGGCAGTTCTTTTTTGGAGAACACTTTCTCAAATTCTGCCGCCGCGGCTTCTGCCGCCACTTGCGAGTGGTACAGTGCGACGATCTTTTTGCCGAGCTCTATCTTAATGTCCCGCGGATTCGCGCCTTTCTCGATGCGTTTGTGATACTCATCGAGCTCATCTTGCGACACATCGGTGCACAGCCAGAAATATTTCAGGATAAGATCATC
Source organism: Patescibacteria group bacterium (assembly GCA_038061765.1). Lineage (GTDB taxonomy): Bacteria > Patescibacteriota > Minisyncoccia > GWC2-36-17 > WO2-46-25 > MEYI01. Next base: position 1,458 of record JBBTYM010000114.1, on the reverse strand, counting down.
GGGAACAGACATCACCTTTCCAAACATATCTTGAGGAGCATCGGAAATGCCGATGTAATTGCCCAAGCTCTTACTCATTTTCTCTTTTCCATCCGTTCCTTCAACGAGCGAAACCATCAGAACATCCTGCGGGGGTTGCCCCATCCGCTCCATAAGCGTCCGCCCCATAAGCATGTTGAACATCTGATCAGTTCCCCCGCATTCAAGATCTGCCTGCACCATAACTGAATCATATGCCTGTATAACAGGATATAATAATTCATGCATGCGGATTGATTGCTGTTCGCGCAAACGCTTCGCAAAATCATCCCGTTCAAGTATTTGACTAACACTCACCAAGCTCAGTAATTCGAGCATTCTTGCGCCGCCAAGTTTTTCCAGCCATTCACTGTTATAACGAACTTCTGCCTTTTTGATATCGATGATCTTTCCTGCGTGATCCAAATAATCTCGCATGTTTTTCCCCACATCCTCTGCGGTAAGCGGCGGGCGCGTTTTTGACTTTCCCGAGGGATCCCCAATGGTCGCAGTGAAATCACCGATAATGAGCACGATGGTGTGGCCGAGCTCTTGAAGCGCCTTGAGTTTACGCAACACCACGGCATGTCCCAAATGCAGGTCGGGACTTGTCGGGTCGATGCCAAATTTCACCCGCAATTGCTTACCGGAGCGCAAAGCCGCCGCCAAATGCTCTTTCACGATGACATCTTCCACTCCCCGCTCGAGTATTTCTTTGATTTTTTGCTCATCTGCCATAAAAAAATAGTACCAGTTTTTGCCCATATCGGCAACCCAAAAAAAACAAAAAGAGAGCGAATGATATCGCTCCCTTTTTTTTATTTCTTATGAATAATCCCGCAAAGGAGTTATTTCATACTCCCTTGCGCGCCAATGCAGGCCTTAGCGCTACTGCATTACGAGTATCCCTGATGTACCAAAAAGCTCCACCCTGACGGTGTTGAATCCCTCTTCTTGGTTCAGAAGTGTGACACACCTCTTCGCTTCGGAATAGATCTTGCTCACGTACTGCTCGTGGTCGACCACGTGCTCGCGACGCGGAATATATCTCGCGACGCACATATGCCTGTACACCATCCTCTTTCCCCGCGGCGCTACAGCAGTACACTGAACACAATATTCCGTGGCAATATCATCTACTTCTGGAGAGAACAGCTCGAACATCCCCACTCCTGGTAATCCAGGCTGGCCTAACTCATTGACTATTGGCGCCACTTTCACGCTTGCGCATCCCTCACGCAAGACAAAGGCAACGAAGACATTCATCGACTCCGTCCTTATTGGAAAAAGATTTGCTATAAATCGAAGCATACCACACCTCCTTTTATTGTTAAGGTTCAGTTTTTATCACAAAATCGCGCTATGCGATTATAAAAAAGTCGGATGTGCGCGTTGGAGGTATCGAACCTCCGGCCTTCACAATGTCAATGTGACGCTCTA
>JBBTYM010000113.1:0-1182 GCA_038061765.1 Patescibacteria group bacterium | reverse complement strand
TGCTTCTTGAGTACGCGCGAGAAACACAAAAGAACGCCGACAGCCCGCAGATCGGACTTTTTGCCGATAGCGATGTGGCAATGAACTCCGTTACGCTTAAAGAGGCAGCACCCGCGACCAGAAAACAAAAATTGGCATGGGAAAAAGAATTGCTCGGTCTCTACGTGTCCGACCACCCGCTTGCGGATTATCAGGAACAACTTGAAAAATACGCGATGCCGATCAACAATATTACCAGCAATATCATAGGGAAGACGGTAAAGATAGGCGGTATTCTTTCCAATCTGAAAAAGATCGTCACCAAAAAAGGAGACCCGATGGCATTCGCGAATCTCTCTGACATGACCGGCACGATAGAAGTGGTCATTTTCCCCGAAACGCTTCAAAAAACCAACGGCATCTGGCAGGAGGATGCCATCGTTGCCGTCTCGGGCAAAGTGGATATGCGCGACGGCGCGTACAAACTCATCGTGAGCACCGCGAAAATGCTTGTGTAAGCTTACATGTGCTTTATACTTGATCCAGCGAGATTCCTCCCGTCAATTCTTTCTTTAATCCTCTCACGCCTTTTTATTTATATAATAGTTATTGAAAGGCTGCGCTTCCGTTAAGATAAAAGAAAGAATTGACGGGAGGAATCACGTCGTGGCTTCGTAATTCATTAGTTGAAATCTCTTGAAACTCCTGATATGATTCATCACATTATGGAAAACGACAAACTCATCACTATCCGCCACTCGCTCGCGCATCTGCTTGCGATGGCGGTGCTCGAAATTGACCCGGGCGCGAAGCTCGGCATCGGCCCCGTCATTGAGAACGGGTTTTATTACGACATTCTTACCACCAAGCCGTTATCAAACGGCCAGCTCCCCCAGCTTGAAAACAAGATGCGCGCATTTATGAAGCGCAATCCCTCCTTTATCCATGAAACAGCTTCTATAGAAGAAGGGAAAAAATTATTCGCTTCCCAGCCGTTTAAGATTGAGCTCATCAATGACCTTATATCGGAAAAGAAAGTGACAGAGGTTTCCACGTATAAGACCGGCGCGTTCCTCGATCTGTGCCAGGGGCCGCACATAAAAACGGCCAATGAGATACCGCTTGACGGATTCAAGCTCACAAAACTTGCCGGCGCGTATTGGCGAGGGAGCGAAAAAAACCAGATGCTCACGCGCATTTACG
>JBBTYM010000112.1:0-3321 GCA_038061765.1 Patescibacteria group bacterium | reverse complement strand
ATGCGCGACAGCTTGATGCCTTGCGCGGGCTTAAGCGTGTATTGCGTCACGGTCGGCCCCACATTCACCTCGCCCATCTCCACCTCGATACCGAAATGCTTGAGTGTCTTTTGGATCACGAGCGAATACGCCTCGACATCGCCCGAGCTTGGCTTGCCGGAATCTTTTTCAAGGAGATCAAGCGGCGGGATCTTATAAAATTTCTGATGCGCTTCTATAACAAAATCCGCGACTTGTTGGTTGCTGGCACCCACACCCTCCTTTTGCTTCTCTTCTTTCGCGCGCACGCCGATGCCTGCTTTTTCAAGCGCGTCTTGCGCCTTTCCTTTCACGTTCGCGATCGTTTTTGCGGTAAATCCCGCGTCCGCCTCTTTTTCCCACTCTTCTATTGTTTCGATATCCTCAAGGTCTTCTTCATCGTCTTCGGAAAGCGCTTCCGTGTCTTCTTCGTCTTTCCGCCGATGAAAAAGCGGCAAATTGAATGTGATGGAAATAGCGATCAGTGCCGCGACGATAAACAACAGCAACGCAACCCAAAATCCGAAAAAGTATACAAATGGATACGCAATCGCATACCCGATATATCCCGCGGGGTAGTGCTCCGCCACAGCACCATAACCGCCGCCAGCCGGCGCACCGACGCTCTGGCGTGCGACCAAGTCGACAAATCCAAGCACGCTGAATAAAAAAAGAGATCCTCCGAAAAACGAGGTGAAATAAATATTTGTCTTAAGCGTGCGAAGCAAGCTTACACCGATGAATACAAAACTTAGCGGCACAAGGAAAAATCCGACACCCAGGAGCGCGTTAACCGCACTGTACAAATACCCTCCCGCGCGGCCCGCATATCCGAAATACGAAAGCGCCAGTATCGCGGCAACGGTGAAAAAGATCACCGCAAGGACGCTTTTCTTCGTCTCCGGATGAAGATCAAACCTCGGCTTCTTTTCTTCGGTGTTCTTTCCGTTCCCGTTTTTTGATTTTGAGCCGGTTTTTGCCGCGTTTTTTTCTTTCGCCATGCACTTATCATAGGTGAAAAGGACTATGCGGTCAAACAAAAAAACCCCGGGTTATTTTAACCGCAGGGTTTTTTATTGCTTCCCCTTTCTAGGGGAAGCGTACCCACGCCAGCCGCTCTAAAATGAGCTGTGGCGATTCAATTATCTGCCCTACTGCCGCAATCAACAGTATGAGCAATATTCCTATCGCGCACACGATAGCAGTCTGTTCTTGTTTTCTCCTTCTCTCTTCTCTTGTTTCCACTTCTTCCTCCTTTTGTTTTTTCTTCTACCGTTTTTTAAGGCGATAGCTCTTTTTCTTTTCCCTCTTTTTTTGAAAGCAGGATGAACGTCGTCACCTCTTCGGGCGCACTGCACATACCCTGCGTTTCCATAAAACAATCCTGCGCCTAAAGAAGCTGCCAGAACGTACAGCATGATCCCGAGCTTTTTATACATATTCACCCTCCTTGTGAATGGCTATCACTCTTTGTTAAAGGTCTGTTTTTTCGGACACATCCTATCACTTTTCTCTTATTATTTCAAGTCCCTTTTCGATACTATGGACTTTAAAAAACTTCTTCGGTGGATAGGGCATGGTCCGTACCTTACAATGTTTTCCATGTGCATCTTCGTGCCGTATCCTTTGTGTTTTTCAAATCCGTATTCGGGATATTGTTTCGCGTAGTCGTTCATCATCCGGTCGCGCAAGACCTTCGCGATAACGGATGCGCACGCAATAGAAAGCACTTTTGCATCGCCTTTGATGATCGATCGTTGGTCGGCGACGATATCGGGCACGATGCGCGTGCCGTCCACGCACAAAAACAAACGCTCGTCTGCGGCATTTTTTTTCTGCGCGCATAAATGCGTCACTGCCTCCTGCATCGCGCGCAGACCCGCCTGTAATACGTTTATCTCGTCTACCATTTTTTCATCTACACCCCCTCTGCCCCACGTCACGCGCTCATGCGTAGTCAATGCTTCAAAAATACTTTCACGTTTTTTCTCGCTTAACATTTTGGAATCACGTATGCCAAGCGCCATGATGTCTTCTATCTCTTTCGCGCTTGTCGCGCGGATCATCACCGCAACGGCAATAACCGGACCCGCAAGCGGACCCATGCCGACCTCATCAACACCGGCAACCGCGTATCCGCGGCGCCACAATTTCTCTTCTTCCGTCAATGTTGGATTAGTCCTATGTGCCATGCTAGAATGGGAGCGTATTTTGATTCGTTTTCTATTCATCGTCTCGATCATTTCTTTCTTTAATCCACTCACGCCCTTTCATATAGATAATAATGAAGGGCTGCGCTTCCGTTAAGATAAAAGAAAGAAATGATCGAGACGATGAACGCGACCATACAGGTTAAAAGCCAATCATCACCTTATTTATTTTTCAGTGTAGCATGAAATTCGTCCATCTCCATGTCCATAGCCACTACTCCCTTTTGGACGGCCTTCCCAAGCCGCTTGAGTTGGTAACAAAGGCGAAAGAGCTCGGCATGAACGCAGTGGCGCTCACCGACCACGGGTCGATGTATGGCATCATCGAATTTTACAAGCATGCCAAAAAACAAGGCATAAAGCCGATCATCGGCGCGGAACTCTACACCGCGCCGCGGCGCATGCAGGACAAACAGGCGGGCATCGACGACAAGCGTTTCCATATTACGCTTCTTGCGGAAACCAACGCCGGATACAAAAATCTTATCAAGCTCGTCACCGCGGCAAACCTCGAAGGGTTTTACTACAAGCCGCGCATCGATAAAGAAACGCTCGCCAAACACCATGAAGGCATCATCGCGCTTTCGGGTTGTCTTTCGGGAGAAATACCGCGCGCGATCGCGGGACAAAATTTCGAGCTCGCCGAGGAGTTGGTACGCGCGTATAAAGAAATATTCGGTCCGAAACATTTTTATCTTGAGCTCGCTCACCACCCTAATATTAAGCTCCAGGATACGGTGAACAAAAAACTTCTTGAATACGCCGATAGGTTCGGACTTGAGTGCGTTGCGACCTGCGACGTACATTATATCAATAAAGACGACGCGAAAGCGCAAGACACCTTGATGGCGGTGCAGACGGGAGCGAAGCTCGGCGAAGGCGATAGGATGTCGCTTGCGCAAAGCGATTTTTCGTTCAAAAGTGCAGAGGAGTTGTACGAAACATTTCCGTATCCCAAAAGCGCGCTTGAAAACACGCAAACGATCGCCGACCGATGTACCGTGGAAATAGAACTCGGAAAGATCCAGCTTCCTCATTTCGATGTACCCGAGGGAGAAACGCAGGATTCGTATTTGCGAAAATTATGCATTGA
>JBBTYM010000111.1:0-8129 GCA_038061765.1 Patescibacteria group bacterium | reverse complement strand
ATATGCGCCGACACGAAGAGAATAAAAACAGCTATCTGCGTCGTGGAGCGCGAGTCAGATATCGATCCAATTGAAAGAACGGGCGCTTTTAAGGGCACCTATCATGTTGTCGGCGAAAGCGTCGATGTGCTGGAAAAAGCAACACCGCCAAGCATCAATCAATTATTGGATAGAATCGCGTATATCAAAAAACAGCTCCCGCAAGAAAAACAAAAAAATATGGAAGTAGTGCTCGCGATGAACGCGACCGTCGAGGGTGATGCGCTCGCGCTGTATCTCATAAAATTGATCACGCCGCTTGGCGTCGCCGTGCACCGTCTCGGGCGTGGGCTTGCCTCGGGCGCCGAGCTTGAATATGCCGATCAGCAGACACTGATCAATGCACTCGAAAATAGAAAGTAGAAAAATGCCGCTTTGAACCGAACGGCTTAAAACGGCATAAGTGGAAAACAAAAACCGCCGCATTTCTGCGGCGGTTTTTAAAAATACTATATTTATAGGACCTACGCATAGGGATGCAATGCGAGGCGCCAAGGAGCGAACATGCGAGGCGTATACAGTATACGGTGAGCGTGGAAGCGACGAAGGCAACAAAGCAAGGCGCCCTATGCGTAGGTCCTAATTTATTTCCCGCTCTCGATCTCCACGATCGTTACTTCCGTGAAGAGTTGGCGATGCCCTCGTTTCACGCGTACGCGCTTCTTCGGTTTATATCTCAACGAAATAACTTTGTCCCCCTTCCCCTGCTTCATAACCTCTCCGGTAACTTTCGCGCCGGTGATATACGGCTTGCCGATTTTTACATCGTCATCTGAAGACGCGACCAAAAGCACCTTGTCGAACACGACATTCGTTCCCTCTTCCGCCTCCAGCTTCTCAATTTTTATCTTCTTGCCGACCGCAGCCACATACTGCTTGCCGCCCGTTTCGATAATACTGAACATAATCATGAAAAATTACCTAAAACCGAGTTTATCACAAACCCAGCACCCTGTAAAGGGCTTATGGGGTGCCTTATAAGTATCGTACCATCACTCGTACGCCGAGTGAATGTTATCCACAGAAAGCGAATAGAGGAAGTCGTATGACGGCGCATTGGCAAGCTGATATGCCACTTGCAGGTCTGGGCTTAAATCGCTCAAAGACGCCCCTGCTTGTAGCTTCTCGTTTGCCTCTTTTACCTTGCTCGCATACTTCGTAGCGGCGTCAGTACTCAACACCGAATACTCCTGTCCGAGGGTGAGTGAATTTGTAGCAAGCCGCTCCATGGGAATGTTGTTTTGCAGTATCGTGATGTTTTTGAGTCCGTTCACCGTTTGATTACGGAAATCAATTTCCTTATCCGCCATCATTTCCTTATACACACTCCATACGCTCTCCCCTTTCTGTGCCGCACTCGCTTCCCATGTCGTGCTTATTGATTGAAGCGGAGCACCTTCATCACCGACTGTGGATAACTTTTCTTCCTTAAATGTTGAGGTAACCGTTTCGCGCGCGGTATTTACCAGTGAAAGAATGTTGGTTTTAAGCGATGCAAGAATGGCGTGATCAGCCCCACCAAATTGATACCACGCCATCAATGCGACAAGCCCCATCACCACGATGCCTGTGGTGCCTTTTGCGATGCGCATGCCCTTGGACAATTCTGTTTTTGATTCTCCCGTTGCCATAGTGATTTGATGATACTCTTTTCAACATCGCGCGGTCAACGATGGCAACAATCACTAAAACAAAGCAAACATCATATTTTCATCGCTAGGCATACTTTCTTGAAATATCAATAAGGAAATCCAAGTCAAAATAAGGAAAATATGCCGGCCGTATAATCTTCCCTAATATTTCCTTATCTATACCATTACTACTGCTTAAAATACTCTTCTATTATATTTAGTACCCAGGGTTTTCTTAGATTATCCTTCATTCTCTGTATTTCATCCAATGAAAACCATCTTATATCTAATATCTCGCCTTCTTGTGGTTTGATCTCTCCCACCGCTTTTACTTTGAAAATATGCTTTACGGTGTGATTCGGCTCTTCTTGTATTATGCTCATTTCTTCCATATCAAAAACATTGAGATTGGTTTCTTCTTTAACTTCTCTTTTTACCGCCGCATCAAATACCTCCCCCTCGTTCACCTTCCCTCCGGGAATACTCCATTTACCAAGGATTTCCTCTTTTGCTTCCTGAACAAGTAAAATCCTTCCATCTTTTTCTATGATGCAATGTACCGATACTTTAGTTGTTATATGATTTTCCATTACTTGTATTATATATCAGAAAAGCCCCCACGGCGATGGAGGGCTTTTCTTTTTAATCAGTAGCGCATAGGGGAATCGAACCCCTGTTCCTTGGATGAGAACCAAGCGTCCTAGCCACTAGACGAATGCGCCTCACCTTTCATGCTTCGCAATTCACGCTTTCATGATTGTAACCATTTTTTGTCCTGTCGCACAAGGAGCTCCTCTGCTCGTTCGGGATGCGCCATGATCTCTTTGACGACATACTCCATCCTCATGCCTTGCGAACCCTTCACCACAACAAGGTCATTTTCTTGTATGGCGCTCACCATATATTTTCCTGCTTCTTCTGCGGTATCAAATGAAAAAAGGTTCTTGTTTTCAATAAAACCATGCGCCTTCGCTTCATCTGCGGCGAATCGCATCCGCTCCCCGACCGTTACCAATACATCGCATACGCTTATCGCTTTTTTTCCTGCCGCGCGATGCGCCTCTTCGGTGAATTTCCCGAGCTCCAGCATGTCGCCAAGCACAGCTACTTTTCGTTCTGCCGGCAACACATGGAGCGCCTCAAGCGCGACATCCATGGATGCGGGCGATGCGTTATACGTGTCATCAAGAAGATAACTCCCCTTGAGTCCTTCAATGAGCTTCAACCTGCCATTGGGTGGCATATAGCCTTGCAATGCGACGGCGACCTCGACAAGATTCATTTCAAGCACCATGCCTACTGCGCACGCCGCGGCGGCCGCATACGTGCCGCTTGCCATGCCGAATGTCCCATCAAGCCGAAACGGTACCAAACTTCCCTTATATTCCATTTTAAATGTAATGCCAATCGGTACCGATACTTCGTTCTCGGTTGAAAATCTGTATTCAGGCGTGTAGATCTTCACGTCGGCATCGGGCGCGACGCCGTACAGCACGACCGTTCCTTTTGTTTTAATTTCCTTCCACGCAGTGACATCGTCGTTCACAATAACATATCCGCTCTTTTCCACCGCATATGCAAGCTTCATCTTTTCTTTTGCCATCGCCTGTGCGCTCACAAAATTTTCGACATGCACCGGCATCTCTCCCATTGAGGTAAACACCGCGATCGTCGGCGTGACGATAGAAAGAAGATATTCCATATCGCCCGGCCTATCAACCGCCATCTCAAGGACGAGCACTTTCGGATAGTTTGTCCATACAAGCTTGGCGCACGCGCGCGCACATTGGATAACCCACGAAAATATATTCTTCCCGCCCGAACGGATACCGAGGATCGTCAGCGGTACGCCTATTTCATTGTTGTAATTTTTCTCGCTCTTTCGCGTTGAAAAACTACTGCTCGCGACCGCAAACACCGCATCCTTCGTGCTTGTTTTACCAACATTGCCGGTGATGCACACGATCGTCGGCTTATAGCGGCGGAGCATGAGCCGCGCGAGCACTGCGAGAAATAATTGAAGGAGTTTTTTCATTTGAGATCGGGTGGTATTTCGTAATAGGTAAGAAGGTAGGACATAATATCGGCAAAAACCGGTGCGAGCGAGCTTGAGGCGAACCGGACTCCTTTCGGCTTATCTATTTTGACGAGCACCGTAAAAAGCGGATGATATGCCGGCGCGTACCCGACAAAGGTGTGCAGCGTTTCATCAGCGAGATAATTCCCTGTTGCCGCATCGGCGATCTCGGCAGTGCCGGTTTTTCCCGCAACAAAATATCCTTTTATTTTCGCCTTATCATACCCGTTTTCCACGGTAGAAACAAGCATTGTGGTGAGCGCTCCCGCGGTTTCCGGTGTAATCACCTGCTGCACCAGAGCCGGCTCCACGGTGATTTCCCGTTCATCGCGCAGGATCTTTTTATCAACGATCGCCGGCCTCATCAATGCGCCTTTATTGGCAAGCGCAGAGAATGCGGTGATCATCTGCAGTGGTGTCATAGAAATACCTTGACCGAATGCCGCCGTTGCAAACTCCAGATCGCGGTCTTTTTTTAAATTGCTCACATCCCCTTTTGCCTCGCCTTGGAGATCGACGCCGGTTTTTACGCCAAAGCCGAACTTCGCGACGTATGTGCGCATGGTTTCTTTCGGTATCTTTTGCTGTACGAATACGAGCCCGGTATTCAGCGAGCTTTCGAGTACCTCGGTCATCGTTTTAATGCCGTGCGCTTTCCCGTCGAAATTTCTGATGGTGTATCCGGAAATAACCACGCTCCCCGTATCTTCATACGTGGTCGTAGGCGTCACCGCTTTTTCGTTGATACCCATCGCCATGACGAGCGGCTTGAACACCGAACCAAGTTCGAACTGGCCTGATATCGCGGGATTGATAAAGAAAGAGTTATCGCTTGTTTTTGCATATTCGTTCGGGTCAAAATCGGGAAAATTAGTCATCGCGAGGATCTTTCCGGTCGTTGACTCCATCACTATCACTGCCCCGGCGCTTGCCTCCCACTTTTCGACCACATGACGCAATGCCTCCTGTGCCTTGAACTGAATATTCGGATCAACGGAAAGTATGAGTTTCGCGACATCGCCTTCGTGGTCGAGCGCGTCATCATAAAACCCTTCGAGCCCATATTGCCCCGCCTGCGCGCCTCCCTTCACGCCAAGAAACCCGGCAAGATGCGACGCCATGCGCTGATATGGATAATACCTGCCTCGCGTCGTTTCAAAATGTATCCCGTCAAAGGTAAGCGCCTTGATGCGATCAGCGACGGTGCTGTCGACCTTCGTCGCGAGCACCTCATAAGGATCATTCTCCTTTGAAAGCTTGCTCATAATCACTTCGTACGGCAGGCCGAGTATTTCTGAAAGCGAACGCGCCACGCCTTCCGCATCGACGATATGGCGAGGATCTGCGGTGACCGTGTACAGGTCTTTATTCATAGCAAGCGGGGTAAGCGCGCCGAAACGATCTTGTAAGAATATCTCCCCCCGTTCGCGTACTATTTCTTCTTCAAACGATGATGCCGTACCGCGCGCCGAACGCGCCAGTGTTCCCGGAAGCTGTAGTATGCCGAATCGGATGAGGATAGCCGCCGCAAAAAACAAAAAAAGGGCGCGCATCCAACGAACCCTTTGTGTGGTATCCTGTTTATTATTTCCCCCTCCGCTGGTCATGGATTGTTCATCGTGTTAGTGTCGTTCCCGCCATTGCCACCGACGTATCTCCCGCATTCACATAACTTACCGCGTCCAAAAAAACCATTTCTTTTGACAGCGCTATTTCCTGCACCTTCTGCGATGACTGGAGCTGTGTTGCCTGTATCGCAAGCCCTTGCACGTCATTTTTCGCTTCAAGAGCGATCTTTTCTTTCATCGGGACAGAACGCTTAAGAAACATGAGCGTATTTGCCTCGGCCGCGTATAACACCGCAAGCACGACGATCGCGCACACGCCTATGGCGAGTATTTTGTTTTCGTTTATGCCTTCGAAACGCGCCGATACGCCGCGCGGTGCGCGTTTTGTGTGATATTTATGTAATGCGATGGCGTAACTCATTGTGATGTATGTATTTTTACTGCCGCCCGTAATTTTGCCGACCGCGCTCTGCGATTTTCATCTGCCTCTTCCGCTGTCGGCACTATTGGTTTTTTAGTAACGATGTCCATATGTATATTTTTTTCGCTCTGGAAAAACCGCTTCACGATCCTGTCTTCAAGCGAATGAAACGCGATGACGGCGACCACTCCTCCTTCGCTAACGATGTCGCGCGCTTGGGGCAATGCTTTTTCAAGCTCCGCAAGCTCTTGGTTTACAAAGATACGCAATGCCTGGAACGTCTTCGTTGCTGGATTGATACGCGTGAACTTTCCTTTCGGATACGCCTCGGTAACGATAGCAACGAGCTGTTTTGTTGTCAGGATCCTCTCTTTCTTTCGCGCGGAGCAGATCACGCGTGCAATACGCCGTGCAAACCGTTCTTCGCCGTACCGATATATGACATCGGCGAGCTCCTGTTCGGAAAGCTGATTGACCGCCTCTGCCGCGGTCATGCCATTGCTTCGGTGCGCTTCTGACTCGTACCGCATCAGCAGCGGCTCGTCTTTCTGAAACGAAAATCCCCTTCCCGATCGGTCAATGTGATAGCTTGAATATCCGAGATCGAACAGTATGCCCGCAACATTCTTCACATTGTGTGCCGATGCGATCTGGGCAAGGTCTCCATAACTGCCGCATACCGCGACCACATTCGCCTTGCGTTCAAGCGCCTCTGCGGTAAGCCGGTCGACGAGGTCGCGATCTTTGTCGATCGCAAGCACCATGCCATGTGGCTTCACGCGCTCCCATAATGCGAACGTGTGTCCTCCGCCGTTTGCGGTCGCGTCAATGAAGCATTGTCCTGCGATGGGATGCAACACCTCCAACACTTCTTGTAAAAGAACCGGCTTATGCACCATAAACTTTCAACTTATAACCCATAACTTATAACAGAAAAAGTACTTTTGCTTGGTTTATCATAGTTATTAGTTATCAGTTGTGTGTTGTTAGTTAAATTCCAAGCTCTCCCATTCGTTCTGCGATCGCATTACTTTCCGCTTCGGTTGTTTGCTTGTACTGCTCCCACTTCTCCGCGTCCCATATTTCGATCCTGTTGTACAACCCCGTGATCACTACTTTTTTATTGATACCTCCAAACTTTCTTAAATAATCGGGAATCACCACGCGCCCTTGTTTGTCCATCTCCATATCCATCGCCCCGGAAAGCATATGTCGGTTGAATGCCCTGTTGTCGGCCCGTGTGATAGGAAGTCCCGCGATGCGCACCGCTTGTGCTTCCCATTCCTTCATCGGATAAAGAAACAAACATGCATCGAGCCCTTTGGTCACCACTGCCCCGTTTGCGAGCTCTTTGCGGAACTTCACCGGTACGGCAACCCTCCCTTTTTCGTCGATCGTATGATGGTATTCTCCGATGAACATATATAAATCTTATCCACAGTTCTCAAGCGTTATCCCCACTTTTATCCACTATCCCCCACATAATACCCATTATACACCACAATGCATACAAATCAAACCATTTACACCCCTTGTGTACAACGCGCCACTCCCACCCGAAAAGCTGTTGATTTACCTGCGTTTTTCGTGCGTTCATCATAGCTACAAACCGTATTAATCGAAGTTATGCACAGATACATCTTCTTAAAACAAAAAAAGCGCCGCGTTTAGCGCGGCGCTCAAGAAAATTATCTGAAACTATATATTTTACTTTGCATTACAAAGCATCAGATGCGAGGCGAGACACGGAGGCGGAACGAAGCAGATGGCGTTTTGTAATGCAAAGTTTTACAGATAATCTATTGGGTTAATAGTTCCTCCGACGGGAATCTTGAGTCCCGGCACGGATGAACTATTCAGAAGCATATAGCTCTCTGAAGCAAACACAGTGAAGTGAAGATGCGGGCCCGTCGAATACCCGGTCGAGCCGACATATCCGATAATATCCCCCGTTACCACATTCTGCCCTACGCTCACCTTCTGCAATGAAAGATGTCCATAGAGCGTCGTGATGTTCATATTTCCGTGATCGATGCTCACCCATTTCCCATATGCATATTTTCCGTTGTTTCCCACGCCAATCACTTTTCCTGAAAGCGACGCGCGCACCGGCGTTCCTGTGGGCGCGCCGATATCGATGCCGTTGTGAAAATCATATGCCGCTTTCCAATTCGGCTTGCCGTACCCTTGGGTAATGCGGACATCGTCGATGGGCCACTTTAAGATACCGGAGCCCACCGGCAATTTCGCCCTATCAACGGCGAGCCGCAGTTTTGCTTCAAGCACGTTCACCTCTTTTTCGGTCGACTTGCGCTGTTTCTCTATCTCCGCGATGAGCCGTTGATATTCCTTTTCCTTATTTTTTGTTTGCTTCAGAAGCGTCTCCTTCCCGC
>JBBTYM010000110.1:0-5936 GCA_038061765.1 Patescibacteria group bacterium | reverse complement strand
CAGATGGCTGACGATCGAAAAAGCAAAGACCGAATTGACGCGCGGACTGATGGTGTGGGATTTCGCGAGCGACGAGAACCCCGACATCGTGTTTTCGGCGGCGGGCGATTATATTACCAAAGAAACGCTCGCGGCGGTTGATATCTTGAAGCGCGAAGCGCCCGAGGTTAAGGCGCGGTTCGTAAATATTCTTGAGCTCACCGCGCTCGGCATCGGCGATATGGAGTGCCGATTGCCGCTCCACGACTTCGATGACTATTTTACCGCCGACAAACCGGTGATCTTTAATTTCCACGGGTATCCCGAAGTATTAAAGCAAATGCTGTTTGGCAGGGAGAATACCGCGCGGTTTTTTGTGCACGGATATATCGAGCACGGATCAACCACCACGACCTTTGATATGCAGGTGTGGAATAAAACAAGCAGGTGGCATTTAGTGATGGAAGCGATGGGTATTTTGGCGGGGCGCGGCGTGGTCGCGCGCGAAAAAGCCGACGCGGTGATTCGGGTATACGAACAAAAGTTAAAGGACCACATCGAGTACATCAAAAAATATGGCACTGATATGGATGAAGTAAAAAATTGGGAATGGACCCGTTAGCAAAAAAATATCTTGTGGTTAATCTCGGCAGCGCGTCAAAAAAGTACGCGCTCTACGAAGCCGGCACAGAGCTCTTTTTCGCGCACTATGAAAAAGAAGGGAGTAATGTCATTGTCACCGAAGGCAAAAACGGCGCGCGCATCAAAAGTGTTATTACGCCGCAGGATTACGAAACAAGCGTGAAACGATTGATCGATCTTTCAATCGCTTCCGGGTGTATTACCGCAACAAAAGATATCTCTGCGGTTGGCTTTCGCGTCGTTGCATCAGGTGAATATTTCAATGCGACAAAAAGAATCGATGATGCATATCGCGCGAAACTTGCACAGGAGTATGAGATAGCACCACTGCATGTTGGGGTGGTTTCCAAGGGTATTGAGGAAGTGTATGCGCTGTTCCCGGAAACCCCGCTTGTCGCGGTGTCAGACAGCGCGTTTCATGCGGAGCTTCCCGACTATGCGCGGACATACGCACTGCCCACAGAAGACACAAAGAAACTTTCGCTGTACCGGTACGGGTATCACGGCATATCTATCCGGTCGGTGCTTCATACGATAGAAGAGATAGCGGGCGTCGTGCCTTCACGGATCATCGTGTGCCACTTAGGCGGCGGCGCGAGTGTGACAGCGGTCAAAAACGGAAAAAGTATTGATACCTCTATGGGGTTCACGCCGCTTGAAGGGCTTGTGATGGCAACGAGAGCGGGGGATATCGATGGTGGCGCGCTGATATATCTTGCCAGAAAGCTCGGTCTGTCCTTTGAAGCGCTTGATGAATATCTGAATCACCAATGTGGCCTGCTGGGGTTATCGGGCGGCAAAGAGAGCGGTGTCAGAGAACTTCTTGAACTCGAAAGTGAGGGCGACGCGGACGCGAAGCTGGCGCTTGCGGTATTCGTATATCGCATCAAGAAATACATCGGGGCGTATACGGCCGCACTCGGCGGGCTGGATATGCTTGTGTTTACCGCTACCATCGGCGAGCGTTCGAGTATCACTCGCGCGCGCGTCTGCGAGGGGCTCGAGTGTCTGGGTATAAAAGTTGATGAACTGAAAAACAATCTTAATGTCGGCGCCACATCGGACTTTATAGATGACGGCAAGCTTTCGGCGAGGGTAATGGCTATCAGGACCAACGAGATGGGGCAGATCCTGAAAGATATGACGGTGTTTCTCGGGAGCTAAAATAGCAAGCGTATTTTTATATGTAAAACCCTCTGCTACGGCTGAGGGTTTTTGTGCAGGCGCTATTTCTATATATAAAAAGAAAAGCGCCGTACCCGAAGGTCGTGCGCTTTATATTGGGAGGGTCGAAAAATCCGACCCGAGATATGCTTGTGATGGTTAATACCATCAATGTGCTATATGAAACTAATGTTTCATATGATTCAAGTATAGCAAACTAAAAAGTATCGTCAACAAGACGCCTGTGGATAACTTTTAGGTGCCGCCATAGGTGCCCTTGACAAGGTTTAATTGGTGTGCTAATATGTTGCCCATCATGAAGAAACCACGTAGTCGCGTGGTTTTTAATTAGAAAGTAGTCATACGGATATGATCATTGCATTTTTAGCATTAGTGGGGGCGTTTTTGCAGCCGGGAACTCCGGTATTGGCCATTGCTCCTGCGCAGGCAGAGGTGTCTGTGGTCGAGGAGAAGCGAGGCATTGAAGAACTTGAAAAAAACGAGCGTGTTGCACGGGTAATACCAGGGATAACGATGACCGCGTATTCAAGTACCCCTGACCAGACCGACGATTCGCCATTTATCATGGCGAATGGGAAGCGGGTATACGACGGAGCAGTGGCGGCAAACTTCTTGCCGTTTGGCACGAAAGTGAGGTTTCCTGAATTGTACGGAGACAAAGTGTTTACCGTAGAAGACAGGATGCACAGGCGGTTCGATAACCGGATGGACATCTGGATGGAAACGAGAGGAGAAGCGATCACTTTCGGTATCCGCAAGGTTACTGTAGAGATCTTAGAAGTCGGCGTATAACAAAAAAGTTCTCAAAAAAAACAAAAACCATCGCGTCAAATGCGGTGGTTTTTGTTTTTTGTAACATATTTGCGCTGGTGCGTCTTCTCTATTGTGTGGCACGAAGCCGCACTATATAATGCGTACCTATGGATAATAAGCTCAATTTTCCCACCGTTTTTGTGATATTTGGCGCGACGGGTGATCTTGCAAAGCGAAAGATCTTCCCCGCGCTTTTTGAATTAAAAAAGAACGGGATGCTCCCGGACCGTTTTGCAATGGTTGCGTTCAGTCGTCGCGAATGGGATGACGCCGTATTCCGGGACTATGTGCGGGAAATACTCGGTACGGAACGCACCAAAGAGGAAATCGATGCGTTTGTGAAGCTTATCCGCTTTCAGCACGGGCTGTTTGAAGAAAAGAATTCATATGCCGCGCTCGGCAGTATGCTTGCGGATATCGACGAGGGGTGGAAGCTGTGCACTAATAAGCTTTTTTATCTGGCGACCCCGCCGGAGAACTACGAAGGTATTCTTGCGAATTTACACAGATCAGGGCTTGCCGCGCCGTGTTCTCCACAAGAGGGGTTTACGCGCGTGCTTATCGAAAAGCCGTTTGGGAAAGACCTCAAGACCGCTGAAAAAAACGATGTCCTTTTAGGGAAGTTATTTAAAGAAGAGCAGATTTATCGCATCGATCATTATCTCGGAAAAGAGATGTTGCAAAATATCCTCCATTTTCGTTTCTCGAATAATCTTTTAGAGGACGTGTGGAATAATAAATATATAGAAAAGGTGGAGATCAGGTTGTGGGAGCAAAAAGGAGTGGAAACACGCGGTGCATTCTATGAAGGAATGGGAGCGCTGCGCGATGTCGGGCAGAACCATTTGCTTCAAATGGCGGCGCTCGTGACGATGGAACAGCCCGCCGCATTCACCGCGGAAGCGGTGCGCTCCAGCCGCGCGGCGATCCTTGAAACCGTGAACGCGTTTGACGCGCACGAGATAACCCAGCATACGTTTCGGTCGCAGTATAAAGGATATCGCGACATTGCGGGCGTGCAAAAGGATTCACAGATAGAGACGTATTTCAAAACAAAACTTTTTTTCGATCACCCACGCTGGCAGGGAGTTGAATTCATCCTCGAAAGCGGCAAACGGATGCAGGAGCAAAGAAAGGAGATCATCGTGCACTTCAGGCATCAATTGCCGTGCTTATGCCCGACCGACACGCATGTGCACAACACGGTCCATTTTACCCTTGAGCCGAACGAAGAGATACGCATGAATATGTGGGCGAAAAAACCGGGACTTACCAATGAGCTTGAAGAGCGCGCGCTTACGTTTCAGTATCGCAAGGCATCCGAGCGCGTGCAATATATAGAAGAATATAAACGCTTGTTGATGGATGCCATCGTGGGCGATCAGACGCTCTTTTTAAGCACGAACGAAGTTACCGCAATGTGGCGATTTGTCGATCCTATCGTGCGTGCATGGAATAAAAATACGGTGGCACTTTCCTCGTACGAGCCCGACACGTTTGAAGCGGTCACGCAGGCGCAGTATGCGGAGCACATTGCGATGATGCCCAAAGCGCTCGGTATCGTGGGCCTCGGGAAAATGGGCGGCGGTATCGCCATGCAGCTTTTGGAAAAAGGATGGGAGGTCGCCGGGGTCACGCGCGACGCAAAAAAAGCGGAACATTTCAAAAAGAAGGGGATGAGCATGGCGGCGGATTATGCCGACCTCGTGCGCCGTTTGCCGAGCCCTAAGGTGGTGTGGGTGATGGTTCCGGCTGGTGATGCGACCGAAGAGACGATCTTTGGCAAAGAAGGGATCGCGAAACATCTTGTAAAGGGAGATATTGTTATCGACGGCGGGAACAGTTTTTATAAGGATTCCGCGGATCGCGCAAAACGGCTGAAGAAAAAAGGAATTCATTTTATTGATGTCGGCGTGTCGGGCGGACCCGGCGGCGCGCGCCGCGGCGCATGCGTGATGGTGGGCGGCGAGCGCGAGCAATTCGAATATCTCAACCAGCTCTTTTTGGATTTCACGGTTCCGGGAGGCGTGGGGTTCTTTGATGGAAGCGGCGCAGGCCATTTCGTGAAAATGATACACAACGGCATCGAGTACGGAATGATGCAGGCGATCGCGGAAGGGTTTTTTATCCTCAAGAAATCAAAATACAAACTCGATCTTACGCGCATCACGGACATTTATAACCACGGGAGTGTTATCGAATCAAAACTGATCAATTGGCTCAAAGAAGCGTTTGATATGTATGGCGAAGATCTCACAACGATCTCGGGAAGCGTAAAGCGGACCGGCGAAGGCGACTGGACAGTGAAGACCGCAAAAGAGTTGAAGGTGCGGGCCAAGGTCATCGATGAGTCGGTGAAATTCCGCAAGCTTTCGGCGAAAAAACCCGATTACGCGGGGAAGGTGCTTTCCGCGCTTCGTAACCGATTCGGTGGGCACGCGATCAAGTAAAAGAGGGGTATTTCTTGCGCGGTGACGCGGGTGTATACTAAATAGAGCGCTATTAATAGATAACAAACATATGATAAAAAAATTCGTTTTTGTCGCGTGCGCGGTGATAATCGCCGTTATGGCGCAGGCCTCTCTGGTCGCGGCGCAAACCGACGGCAGTGATGCGGGCGCCGATCAGATGATCTCATCGACGGATTTCGGCGTCGCGCGGATCGGTATTCTGCCGACGAGCAGTTTTTATTTTTTAAAAGAATTACAGCGAAACATCCAGCGGGTGTTTGCGTTCAGTGCGGCGAGCAAGGCGAGGATTGAAATGAAGATCGCGAATGAAAAAGCGGCAGAGATCGCAAAGATGCAGGAAACGGGTGCAATAAAAAGTGACGCGATAGAACGCGCGCTTGAGGGGTATGAAAAAGCGCAGGAGCGGTTTAGCAAGGCACTTGAGAAAGTAAAAGCAGGCGCAGAAAGTGCGACACGCGAAGAAATTTTGAAGCGCGCGACAGAGCAAAGCGAAAAGCATGGGGAATTCCTAGAAGGGCTTGCACGCAGAGTGGGAGATACGGGGCGAGCAAAAGAGATCATTTTGAGGGCGGAGGAAAGAGTGCGCGGTACCGTGGAGGCGTCGCTTGAGAAAGCGGCTGAAGAGATCGATCGGGCGCAAGAATTGATCTCGGAAGCGGAGGTATTATTGGAAGAAGAAACAGTATCGCAGGAAGAGGCGACAACGACTGATGTTGCCTTGGAGCAGCCGCAACGTCTTTTGGCACAGGCGCAAGAACACTTGGATCGGGCAATGGCGGCATTTGATGAAGAAAAATACGGCGAGGCATACGGCCAGGCGCGCGCTGCGGTAGCCACAGCGATGAG
>JBBTYM010000109.1:0-2669 GCA_038061765.1 Patescibacteria group bacterium | reverse complement strand
CGCGCGCGACCGCAGGCGCATGCCAAATATTGTTGATATAAAACGGCACGGGCTGAAAGCTCACCCGCTCCGGCCGTGGCACGGACAGATACACATACATCAGCCGCGCGAAATATTCCGGCCATATCACGGTATCGATATCAAACGCCGATACGATCACTTTTTTGTTATCGATGCCGAGCGCATCGATGATATCTTCCTTTGCTCTTCTCCCCGCAAAATTAATATTGGACCCTTTGCCCGCCATCTCCCCTTCAATATCTTTGGGGTGCGTCGTAATGACAAAACGAAAAAATGTCGCGCCGAATTCTTTGTGCGCTTTGTGCGCGATCGCGCGCGCCTCTTCTCCTGCGCGCTCTTCTATTGCAAGCACGACGATCATTTTTTCGTGCGGGTAATGCGCGCCTGCAAGCGCGCGAAGCGACGCGCCGACCACCTCCCAGCTTTCTTTATACATCGGAAGCAAAATGAGGTGATGATATTCCTCCCACCCGTGCTTTTCTTCTTTCAGCTTCTCAAGCCACGCTATGCCGATATTTGCCCGCATTTTCTTGAATGCCGAGCGCAAATGAAGCGAAAGGAATACGGTCTTTAAAAACCAATAGATATCGAACGCAATAACAAAAAATGCGATAAAAACAGGCGTCAGCCACGCCAAGAGCACCGTAAGCACAAGCGTGCCCCACGACAATACGCCAGGCAGTATTTCGAGTGCTCGATACCACCGACGCTCTTTTGCATCGACAAGATGAGACGCTCTCCCTACGTTAAGATAGTAATATTCATCAGGAATCATAGATATAGGGTTGATTTTCCCCTTAAAACATTATACTATATGCAACTAATGGCGCCATCGTCTATCGGCTAGGACACTGCCCTTTCAAGGCGGTAAGACGGGTTCGACTCCCGTTGGCGCTACTAACATTAGAACATAGAAAATAAGGGGTGACGATGGGCGTGTTTTTGTTTCTTCTTATTTTTTACTCGCTACTCGCTACATTCTAAATTCTCTTTGGTATGCGCATACTCGCCATTGAAACTTCGTGCGATGAGACCGCCTGTGCGGTAGTGGATGTCACGGGAAGGACCGTGCCGCGTTTCACCGTACTCTCAAATGTCATCTCGTCGCAGGTAAAGCTCCACGCACCGTATGGGGGCGTGGTGCCCACGCTCGCTTCCAGAGAACATCTTAAGAACATCCCTCACGTCTTTCAAAAAGCACTTCGAGAAGCGCGTACGACCATGGAAGAGATTGATGCGCTCGCGGTCACCTACTCTCCGGGGCTTGTTATCGCCCTGCTTATTGGCGTGAACTTCACGCGCGGACTTGGCTACGCCTACGGCAAAAAAATAATTCCTGTGCATCATATTGCCGCACATATATATTCAAACTGGCTTTCGAATAAAGCGATCGCATTCCCGCTACTGAATATCGTCGTATCGGGAGGGCACACCGAGCTCGTACTTATGAAACGCATAAACTCATTTACAATCCTCGGCGAAACGCGCGACGATGCCGCGGGAGAGGCATTTGATAAGGTGGCAAAAATGCTCGGCATCGGCTACCCGGGCGGCCCCGCTATCGCCAAGCTCGCTCGTAGCGGCGATGCGAACCGCTACGCACTCCCTCGTCCGATGCTTTTAAGCGGCGATTATGACTTTTCGTTTTCCGGCCTTAAGACAGCCGTCATTCATTGCATAAAAAAACATCCCGAGATCATGAAGGATAAAACCGCGCTGAAAAATTTTTGCGCGTCATTTGAGCAGGCGGTGGCTGACGTCATCACTGAAAAAACAATTCGCGCCGCACAAGAATATCGCGTGAAAACAATTGCGCTGTCGGGGGGAGTTTCTGCAAACACGCGCCTGCGCGAACAACTTGCACGCACAACGGCTGCGCGCTTGAATAACGTCGCGTTCGTTATCCCCGCCCCCGGCTTTTCCACCGATAACGCCGCGATGATCGCGGCGGCCGCATACTTTACCCGTGCGCGCGCAACCACCTGGAAAAACATCGACGCATCTGCGCACGCACCGCTGGCATAGAAAGCAAGCATAATGCTACACTATCCGTATGTCTACACCCGAAAAAATCGAAAAATTCCTCTCCCCATACGACCCGAAAAAAGTCGAACGCGAGATCTATGCGCGCTGGGAAAAAAGCGGGTTTTTTAATCCTGACAACTTACCAACCAGGAAAGACGCGCAGGCCTACGCCATCGCGCTTCCTCCGCCTAATGTGACGGGCGTTCTGCATATGGGGCACGCACTGAACGCGACCGTACAAGATATCCTTATCCGCAAAAAACGAATGGAAGGATATCGGACGCTATGGATTCCGGGCACCGACCATGCCGGCATCGCCACGCAGAATGTTGTGGAAAAAATGCTGAAAAAAGAAGGAGTGTCGCGCCACGACTTGGGAAGGGAAATGTTCCTCAAAAAAGTATGGGAATGGAAAGAAAAATATGGGGGCATCATCCTAGACCAGTTAAAGACCCTGGGCGCATCGTGCGACTGGTCGCGCACTGCATTTACGATGGACGAGGGCTACAAAAAAGCCGTGGAAGAAGCATTCACTCATTATTACAAAAAAGGGTTGATTTATCAGGGCGAGCGCGTCATCAACTGGTGCGCCAGATGCGCAACCAGCCTGTCCGACCTGGAGC
>JBBTYM010000108.1:0-6432 GCA_038061765.1 Patescibacteria group bacterium | reverse complement strand
CTGAGTGAATATTGAAATGGTGGGATGAAAATTCAAAAATTGGGGGGTTGGAATCGTGCTGGATACGACACGGATCGACAACGCGAACATCCCCTGTTGAAGGTGGATATTGGTACGAAACCGGCTTCCTTCAAATGAATAAATGATATCGAGCTCTTTCCCCTGCGCGACGCGCTCGCGCGCTTCATCGGTAGGAATAATGGAAAACACGAACTCCGCGAGTCCTTGCGCATCGACATCTTCGTTGGCAAGCGCTTCGAGATTCCCTTCTACCTTTCCTACCGGCGGCTGGCCGGCAATAAGATGGATATCCGACGCTTTTTTTGCGATCGCCATGCGCAGATAATTGTGAAACACATCGAGCACTTCCATAGTATTTTATTTAAACTTATAATGTGATTTTTTTGTTTCAAGCTTTATGCACAAGCGCGTCTATCCCGGGCATCGGCTCGCCTGCGAGAAACTCAAGCATCGCGCCGCCGCCGGTAGAAATAAAATCTATTTTATGCGAAAGCCCGAGTTTATCAATGCTCGCCGCCGAGTCACCTCCGCCCACAATAGTGAATGCTTTGCTTTTTGAGACCGTCCGTGCGAACGCCTCGGTGCCCGCCGCAAATGGCTTCAGCTCGGAAAGCCCTAACGGCCCATTCCATATGATCATGCGCGCACCGGCAACGATGTGGTCGAACAGCGCCGCGGTATCGGGGCCGATATCTAAAATGAACTCGTCTTCGGCGACCCTTCCGACCCCCACGGTCCTTGTCGCCGCATCAACGGAAATTTTCCTTGCCACCACCACATCAACCGGCAGGTGGATCTTGGTGGACATCCAGTTCACTTTTTTGAGCTTTTCAACGATCTCTTTATTGAGCTTTGATTTGCCTACCGCGATGCCCTGCGCTTGCAGAACGTGGTTTGCGATCATCCCGCCGAGCAAAATATTATCCGCCTTATCGAAAAACCGCTGAATAAGTTTTATTTTTGTCTCGATCTTTGCACCACCCATTGCGATTACGAGTGGCGCTTTCGGTTTCATATACGCCCGATGCAACACCGCAACCTCCTTGGCGAGTAAAAGCCCCGCATACGAAGGAAGAAAACGCGTGATCATCGCAACCGAAGCGTGTTCGCGATGCGATACCGAGAATGCTTCGTTCACATAGATATCGCCGAGCGCCGCAAGGCCGCGGGCGAATTCTTCGTTATTCTGCTCCTCGCCCTTATGGAAACGAAGATTTTCAAGCATCACGATCTCTCCCGGCTTCATCCGCGCCACCACCCGATGCGGCAACTCCCCGATGCATTCGGACACAAATCGAACCGGCCGCTTGAGATCCTTCGAAAGCCGGCGCGCAAGCCGCTGTGCGCTTAACGCCTTTTTTTCTTTTGCACTTATCACTCCCGCAGAAGGCCTTCCAAAATGAGTGAGAATGATGATCTTTGCCTTTTTTCGTATAAGCAGACGTAAGGTAGGAATGGCCTTTTTGATCCTAAAATCATCTTCGATCGTTCCATCCTCTACCGCCACGTTGAAATCAACGCGCACGAGCACCCGCTTGCCTTTTACCTTCGCTTTGTCGACTGTTCTTAACCTCATATATGATTCATCATACCATACAAATAGACGTCTCAAAACTCCTCTTTTGTTATTGGCGATACGTACAGGCGCGTGATATAATGGCACCATTATGGACATTCAACGCATCGTACCAAAAAAGAACATTATCATTTTAGGGGCTGGCTTTGGAGGAAGCGCGTGCGCGCGATCGCTTGAAGACATACGACGAGCGCACCCTTCTTCCTTCAATGATTTTAATATCGTTCTGGTAGATAAAAAGAATTACTACCTCTACACCCCCTCTCTCTATGAAATTGCCACCACAGCGCCAGACGACGCCGCTCCCCTCGCGCTCAAACGAGCGGTGGGGATCCCCATTGAAGACATCGTCGCGCGCACGGCAATAAAATTCGTCCAAGGAAACGTCGCGAATGTCGACCTCGCTAAAAAAATGATCGCCTTTGAAGATGGAACGGCGCTATCCTATGAATATTTGGTATACGCCATCGGCTCGGAACCGACTTATTTCGGCATTCCCGGAGTAAAAGAACATGCTATTTCGCTTAAATGGCTTGAAGATGCGATCCGTATCCGGGCGGAAGTCAAAAGAAAATATGACGCAAAATCATCCGGAGAAGGTCTTGCTGTCGTCATCGGTGGTGGCGGCCCTGCGGGCATCGAGGTCGCCGCGGAACTCATCGGGTATATCAAAAAACTCAACAAAAAAACAGGGAAAAATATTTCATGCTCTCCTATCATTGTCGATGGAGGCGCACACGTGCTTCCCGGCTTTGACGACTTCACGGTCACCAAAGCGACCGCGCGGCTTCTTGCGGTCGGAGTGCGCCTTAAGTGCGGATTTGTCATCACGCATGCAGACGAAAAAGCGGTCTATGTGAAACACGCCCCACCGCCTCCACCTCCGGCAGGCAGTGCGCCGCCGCAAGAACAACCCGCCATGGAAGAACCGCTTCCCTTCGATCTCTTTATTTGGGGAGGAGGAGTACAAGCCGCATCCGTTCCTTCGGGAGATTGCCTCGCAAAAGAAAAACGCGGACGGATAGAAACTAATCAATGCCTCACCTGCACCGCGACCAGCGAACACCTTGAAATAACAAAAAATGTTTTTGCGATCGGCGACGTGGCGTGCTTTACCGACCCGAAAACAAAACGCGCGATGCCGGGCACCGCGCAAGTAGCCGTGGCTGAAGGAAAAGCGGTCGCCTACAACATTCATCGGGCAATAGAAGGAAAGCCGCAGATTCCCTTCGTGCCGAAAGCCGCGTATCCCTTTGTTATTCCTATCGGCGGCAAATATGCGCTCGCAAAGATAGGCAGGGTCCGCCTCAGCGGCTTTTCAGGATGGGTTTTTGCACAGTTTGTTGAACTCTACTATTTTTACTCCGTTACTCGGAACCCCGCGGTCATTCGCCGTTGGTGGCGCGATATTAAGATCTTCACACGCAACGATTAACGCATTTTACCTTTGCATTACAAAGCGTCAGATGCGAGGCGCGCCGAGTATCGAAGCTGAAACAGTACTTGATAGTACTGCGAGGCGAAACACGGAGGCGGAACGAAGTAGATGGTGTTTTGTAATGGAAAGCTTTAGAGGGATGCGAGCATCTTTGTAAACTCCTCTTTGTCGGTTGAAGCCCGCCCCACCAGCACGCCGTCGATCCCCTCTTGAAGAACAAAATCACGAATGGTGCGCGCGTCTACCGACCCGCCGTACAAAACTTTCAGCATTGCCGCATGCGTCGCGCCAAACATTTCATTTGCTACTTTTCTGATATAGATTGCCGCAGAAAGCGCGTCGTTAGGGGTATCTGAAACCCCCGTACCGATCGCCCAGATCGGTTCATACGCGATCGTGACACGTGAAAGCGTTCCTTTTGAAATTCCCGCAAGCGCGGCGCGCGTTTGTTGCGCAACCGATTCAGGAACCGATTTTTTATCTTCCCGCTCACGTTCGCCGACACATATGATCACGTCAAACCCGGCCGCAAGCGCCATGTCCACCTTTTTGCGAATTATATCATCGCTCTCCAAGAAATGCTGGCGCCGCTCGGAATGGCCGATGATCACCGTACTCACGCCAAGCCCTTTGAGCATATCCGCGGTGATTGCTCCCGTATACGGGCCGCTTTCCTTCCAAAAAATATCCTGCGCGCCCAGGCGCACCGTGCGGCCTATTTTCTTTTTGACCGCATCAAGAAATACGAACGGCGGGCACACCACCACGACGATGCCCTTTTTTATTTTTATCTGCGCTACTTTTTTTGCGATGCTTTCCGCATCTTTTGCCGTAGCGACATACGCCTTCCAATTTGCGACGATATATTTCATACAGCAATGGTTTTTACTTTTCTTAAAAACGCCGCGGCATCTTCGGGCGCGATCGCAGATATCTCAATGCCCGTCCCCATCTCAAAACCGGCCCAGATCGAAGTTTTTGGCAATATCTCGATATGCCAATGGTAATGGCCGTGTTTCTCGCCATCGGGCGCGGTATGAATAAAAAAATTGTATGAGGGATCGTTTAATCCGTTGCGCAGACGCGCAAGCTGTTTTTGCAACATCTTGGCGACCAGTGCCAGATCATCGTCCTCAAGCATGCCGAAGTTCGGCTGATGGATCTTCGGCGCGATTCGCACCTCAAACGCCACCTTTGAAGCGAACGGTGTGAAGGCAACGAACCGCTCATTCTCATCGATGATCCTTTTTTTCACCCGTAGCTCATACTGGATCATCTCACAGTGCACGCAGGTCCCATGCTCATGAAAAAACCTTTCCGACCCTCGCAAGCTGCGCGACACATCGGGCGGAATGACCGGCATCGCTATCAATTGCGAATGCGGATGCGAAAGCGATGCGCCCGCTTCACGGCCATGGTTGTGAAACACCAGCACATAGGCAACGCACTTCTCGTGCTCAAGCGACCGATACCGCTCCCGGTATGCGCGTACCAGATTGATCATTTCTTCCGCATCGAGATCAGGGATATAACGCTTATGATCCCGTAAGATAAATACCTCATGCGACCCGACCCCCTCGGCCATAGTATAGGGCCCTTCTTTTGAGAAAGAGTTGCACGCTCCCTTGCTGAATGCGGGAAATTTATTAGAAACGGCGATCACCGACCACCCGGTCGTATGCCCTCCTTGCCGATAATCATAGCGCACGAACGATTTCTCTTTTTTTTCTGACAACCCTTCAAACGGACACTGGGAGATCGGTGCTTCTTGTTTTTTTGGTTTTGCGCCGGACGCGAACGCATGCGGGCGCTTCCCGCGCGCGAGCGCGATAACCACCCAGTCCCCCGACACCAGGTCTTGTCGAAGTTCCGATATATTTTTCTTTTTTTGTACCATAGCTGCGTGTTACACCCGTCCTTTTTTACTGTGAATTACGAAATGCCAGATTCGAAGCGCGCCGAGTATTGAAGCTGAAGCTGTGCTATAAGTACAGCAAGGCAAGAAACGGAGGCGGAACGAAGAAGATGGCGTTTTGTAGTTCACAGTGTTTTACGGCGATATTTGCCAAGTAGCATATTCTTGCGCACAATAAGCAGGTCGCGCAATGTCGTGACATACGCGCTTAAACCCACCTTTGATTCTCCGCTATTTGTCCATACCACCGGAAGCTCCTTAATACGATAGCCGAGTTTTTTTGCGATCACGAGGATCTCAATATCAAACCCCCATCGCGTAAGCGTCTGCAAAGAAAACACTTTTTCTGCCGCCCGCGCGGAAAAGATCTTGAATCCTCGTTGCGTATCATGTATCTCCCAAATAGCAAGCACGCGAATAAGCAATTTTGCCCAATGCCCAAGCGCGCGCCGATACCATGCGGCATGCTCTTCTATCGTTGCACCCGCAACCTCTATCGATCCGATGACCACATCATATCCTTGAGAAAAATACGGAAGGAACACATCGAAATATTCAATGGGAACGGAATTATCGGCATCCATAAACACCCTGAACTTCCCTTGTGCCGCGAGCATCCCCTGCCGCACGACATATCCTTTGCCGTGATTTTCTTTGTTATCAACAAGCACAAGCCCTTCCATTGTGCGCGCTCGTTCTCGCACCATTTCTCCGGTACGGTCATGTGACCCGTCGCTCACCACCAAAACCTCATATGGAAACGCCTGTTTCTTGAGATATGCGTCAACCGCCTCAAGCGTTGTGCCGAGGCGATGCTCTTCGTTATATGCGGGAATAATTACCGATAAAAATACTTCTTTTTCCATACTCACTTATCTATGCTGTTATTATACTATATCTTGTTTTCTTTGTCTGTCTAAATAGCTCTGCAAAATAAGCGCGGCGGAGCTTTGGTCCACGGTGTTTTTTTTCGCACCGCTCTGCATTGCCATCTTCGTGGTAAATATTTCATTTTCATACGCCACCGGGATATGTATAAAACGCGCTACCGTATCGCCAAACATTTGTATTGTTCGCATCATCGGAGACACCTCGCCGATGAGCATCGGCATACCGATGACGATTGTCGCGGGTTTTTCCTCATCACATATTTTTTTAATTTCAGAAAGTGTTGAGGATGTATTTTCAACGGTCGTATGCGGAAACGCGATCATGCCGCTGTCATCGGACACCGCGATGCCGATACGCTTTTCACCGTAATCAATGCCGAGATATTTCATACCTTGGTTAAGATCTCGCATCCGTCTTTTGTCACGAGCAATGTATGTTCAAAATGCGCCGCAAGCGAACCGTCCATGGTGCGGATGCCCCAGCCATCTTCGTCGGTTTTAATGCGCCAATCGCCGGCGGTCACCATCGGCTCGATCGCAATCGTCATCCCTGCTACCAAATGCTCACCCGTTCCTTTTTTACCAAAGTTCA
>JBBTYM010000107.1:0-2327 GCA_038061765.1 Patescibacteria group bacterium | reverse complement strand
GCATATCGCGCATGTTTTTACGCCATTCTCTTCTTCAAATCCAGCGAAGCAGATAGGGCAAACCCGAATTTTTTCTTTCATGACGACTAGGTCGCGCGCAAAACGTTCCGCGGTTTGTTTAGGCAGCTTTAAAAGGTGGAACGCGATGCGTGCCGCTTGCCGCGGGCCGATGCCCGGCAGATCCGCAAGCTGATCGATGACGGCCTGAATCGATTTGGGGGTCATTTCGTAATGCAAAATACTAAAAAATATCCTGCGGGATCTGCGAGTCCTCAAAGTGAGTTGTGGGATTTTCAAAACTTGAGCGGCGTTCGTTGAAGTAGAGCTCAACGTTGCCCAGCGGACCGTTGCGGTGTTTTGCAACCATAATGTCGGCCATATTTTTTCTCGTTGTGTTTTCTTTATCGCGGTCTTCGCGGTAGATGAACATCACGACATCAGCGTCTTGTTCAATACTGCCGCTGTCTCGTAAATCAGAAAGTTTCGGGCGGCGGGAGGTGCGCTGTTCTACCGCGCGTGATAATTGTGAAAGCGCAAGCACCGGCACGTTTAATTCTTTCGCAAGTCCCTTAAGCGACCGCGAAATCTCGGTGATCGCTTGCACGGGGGAGTCATAGGTGCTTCGCGGCTGGATAAGCTGGAGATAATCGATGACCAAAAGGCCGAGCCCGTGTGCTGACTGCAAACGCCGCGCCATGGTGCGGATCTGTAAGACATTCAAAGCCGATGAATCTTCAATAAAAATAGGCGCTTCAGAAAGAGTTGAAAGAGCATCGCGGATCTTCATGAAATCATTATATTCGCCGTCCTCTGAAAGCTTACCAGTTCTCAATTTCCATACATCAACATGCGCTTCCGATGCGATAAGGCGATCCACTACTTGATCTTTTGACATTTCCAAGCTGAATACGCCGACCGGCAGCTTCATTTTGGTTGCAACGTGGCGGGAGATATCAAGAGCGAGCGATGTTTTTCCTAAAGAAGGGCGTGCCGCAAGAATGATGAGATCGGATTTTTGTAACCCGGCAAGGATATTGTCGAGCCCCGGGTAGCCGGTTGGCACCCCGCGGGTAAGCCCTTTTTGCTGGTGGATGCGCTCGATCCTTTCAAACGCGCCTTCCAGCGTATCTTTAATAGGCGTCAGCTCTTCGGAAAGCGCATCCTGTGAAATGCTGAATATCTTTTGCTCCGCTTCATCGAGGAGCACATCGGTGTCTTCGTCTTCACGGTATCCGAGCGCGGCGATGTCGTACGAGGCGTGAATAAGGTCGCGCAGAACGCGCTTGTGATGGACGATCTTCGCGTGCGACACGATGTGCGCTGGCGTTGAAACCGCGTTGACTAATGTGGTGAGATAGCCCATACCGCCGATCTCTTCAAGCGCGCCAAGCGCCTTCAGCCGGTTTGCGATATTAATGAGGTCGATCGGTTCTTGTTCCTGAAAAAGGTATACGATTGCGTCGTAAATGATCTGATGCCCTTTTTGATAAAAGTCGCGCGTTTGAATGATGTCGGCGACCTTAATGATCGCTTCCTTGTCGAGTAAAAGCGCGCCTAACACCGCCTGCTCCGCCTCGATGTTTTGCGGAGGTATTTTGCCTTCGATAGGCGGTGATGTTCTGGTGGTGGAGCGTGCCATTATCTCTTTGTTTTATACCGCGCTTATCTTACTTGCTGAGGGGAGTAGGATTCAAACAGAATCCTACTCCCCTCGAGGAATAATTTCAAATCCGTCCTTGGTGTCTTTGACGATGTATCCTTGTTCTGAAATGCGCGCGCGCAAGCCGTCCGCTTCGGCCCATTTGCCTTGTGTTCTCAAGCTATTTCGCTCTTTCGCGAGCGCGGTAATGGCCTGTGGTATTGGTGTGGATATGGTGTTTGTAAGTGGCACCCCGATAATGTTTTCAACCTCTTTCAAGAATGCGAGAGCTTGTTTCGCATCTTTCGCGGAAAGCTTTTCTTGCTTCATGAGTGTGTTTGCCTTGCGCATAAGCGTGAATATCACGGCAAGCGCAGATGGAGTATTGAAATCATCGTCCATGCGGGCGAAAAATTGCTTGTGATATGACGCGATATCGAGCGACGTGCCCGCGCGGGCTTTAACCTGTTTCAGCCGTCGCGCAAAATCCCGTATCGTCTCAAGATTTTGTTTCGCTTGCGTTAATAGTTTTTCCGAATAGGGGAGCGGCGAACGATAGAGGCGAGACACCACCATAAAACGAAACGCATCAGGGTCATTGTGATCGATCATCTCTTTGCCGGTGATGAAGTTGCCGAGCGATTTGGACATCTTCGTGTTGCCGACCGTTACCACGCCGGTGTGCACC
>JBBTYM010000106.1:0-1319 GCA_038061765.1 Patescibacteria group bacterium | reverse complement strand
GGCGAGACGCGGAGGCGGAACGAAGCAGATGGCGGTTTGTAATTTAGAGTATTATAGTACGCGCATGCATGAGGTGATTCCACAAGAAGTAATACATGTCGGGCGCGAGCTTGCGCGCGCGGGGTTTGCGGCGTACGCCGTCGGCGGTTGCGTGCGCGATGTACTACTTGGGCGCACGCCGAACGATTGGGACGTGGCGACCAACGCAAAGCCGGAGGAGATACAAAAAGTATTTCCAAAAAGTTTTTATGAAAACACATTTGGCACAGTGACCGTGTTTGCCGATGATATGGAAATTGAGGTTACCACCTACCGCGTTGATAACGCGTATTCAGATAAGCGTCACCCCGACAGCGTGCGGTATACGCATGATCTCACCGAAGATCTTGCGCGCCGTGATTTTACCGTGAACGCGATGGCGTTTCACATAACTGAAAACATACAACTGATAACAAATAACGACAAGCAAACGACCAGCAATAGCTATGAGTCATTAGTTATGGGTTATACGTTGGTGGACCCATTCGGTGGACAGAAAGATCTGAAAGAAAAAATTGTACGCGCGGTGGGTAATGCGAGCGAGCGATTCAACGAAGACGCTTTGCGCCTGATGCGCGCAGTGCGGTTTGCGACACAACTTTCCTTTACTATAGAAGAGCAGACGCTTGATGCAGTGAAAAAGAACGCAATGCTTATTCGCGCCGTCTCGCAGGAACGCATACGCGACGAATTGGTAAAAGTGGTTATGTGTAAAGATGCGGCAGACGGCATTGATCTTTTGCGTCAGGTCGGGCTTTTGGAATTCGTTTTACCCGAATTGCTTGATGGCTATCACATCTCGCAAAACAAGCACCACATATTTGATGTGTATGAACACAATGTAAGATCGCTTCGTTATTCCGCGGAGCAAGGCTTCAGCTTTACGGTGCGATTTGCGGCATTGCTTCACGACATCGGAAAGCCAAAGGCAAAGCAGGGTGATGGGCCAAATGCCACATTTTATAATCACGACATGATTGGCGCGCGCATCGCTTCAAGAGCAATGAGCCGACTGAAGTTCTCCAATAAGGAAATTGAGGATGTTGAGCGTCTTATTCGTTATCACCTCTTTTATTATAATGTAGACGAAGTTACAGCTTCATCGGTTCGACGGCTTGTAAGGAATGTCGGCCCTGAAAACATGGACGATCTTATCAGTGTTCGCCTCGCCGATAGAATAGGATCAGGCGTGCCAAAGGCGGAACCGTACAAATTGCGTCATTTTCGGTATATGGTTGAAAAGGTGTCAAAAGACCCTATTTCTGTTAAAATGCTCAAAA
>JBBTYM010000105.1:0-3177 GCA_038061765.1 Patescibacteria group bacterium | reverse complement strand
GACCCATCCCAACTACTGCTGCGTTTTCGTTTGCTTTGCATATAAAAATAGATTCTTCCTCAGTAGATTTTTGATCACAGTTACGGGAGGCACACTCAGAAGGGGCTTTACACGTGGCGCCAAGCGGCTTCCCAAGAGGAGTTGTTTTTGTTGTGGGGAATGTTATTGGACCGATTGTTGGTATATTAATAAGAGTTAAATCGGGATTAATAGTGTAAAGCATGATAAACGCGGTAAGCGCAATGGCAATGCCGGTAAGCACACTTTTTATTTTTTCAAGCGCAAGCGCCTTTTTATCAATCACCGCTGATGCTATCCATACCGTTCCCCAGACGACGAGCGAAATAAACCCCGCAATACCGACAAACCCCAGAACGAAAATATACAGATAATTGATATAAGTAGGCAAACTAGGAAGGGGTTGCCCGGCTCCGCCCCCAGGGCCAACTCCTGGGATACCCGATTCAAGCACCACAGCGTATGCCGATGTGGCGACAAGAAACACCGCCATGGTTATTACAACGACGCTCGCAAACAACCGCTGTTTTTTTAAAATCGAAACCATACTACTCATAAAATAATCACTTCAAGCGATGCTCTTCCGGCCTCCCCGGGCGTTCTGCGATTTTCCACGGTTACCTGTAGCATTTGCGACCCGGTTCCCGAATCGGGAGGGATGGCGAGCGTGAGAGTGTTTGGGTCGGGCGGAATCCCTAAGGCGTTTTTCCCGCCAAAAGTCCATTCGTATTGAAGATCGGTCGCATTTACAATATTAAAGTAATATGGCTGTGCGGCAAGCTCTATTTTTTCTCCCGGCGCAAGAAAAACAGGCAGAGTTGAGTTAAGTAATATTTGCGGCTTTGCAAGAAAAACATTGATCGCCTTGCTTGCCGTGGAGGATTGGTTCAGCGTGCTTACCTCAACAGAAACAAAGATCGAAGAAACGTTTTTCATAACCGTAAAAGAAAACTCCTGCTCGCCAAGCACGCTCCGCACGCGCGACTCGGCATCCACCGACCACGTATATAAAAGATTATCAGGCGATTCCCCTTTGATCTCGGGGAACGCGGTAAGCGTTATCGTGCTTCCCACGATAGGCAATGCTTTCCCCTCATAATCAGCAGGAACGAATGTGTTGGTGCGCCACACCAACGAAACATTAAAGGAAGCGATCGATATGGTGTTCTCCGCTATTTTCTCGCCATCTTCAATAATGGAAAGACGCACGACATGAAACGGCTTTGTTGTGGCGAACGAAAAGCTCGTCCTCGCTCTCCCTGATTGAGTAAGCATCGGCTGGTCATCAAGATACCAATCAAACGAGACAAAATTGTCGTCGATATTTGCGGTTTTTGCGGTAATCGACATAATGCTCCCGATCGTGCCGCCGGACGATGATAGTAATTCAACTGACGGAGCTGAAAACTCATCAAGACCGAGGTCGGGGATGTCCGCTTGTGCGCGCGCAATTCCTGCGGCGACGAACAACACAAACAAAAGAAACAGCGCTCCTAGTGCGTATGGCGTTCCGCGCGCAGTCACAGTTCTTGTATTTATATGCATCATTCCTTTTTCTTTATTTCTTCTAATTGCTCCTCCGCTTGATTTGCCAATTTCATTGTTGTAAATCGTGTCCAGATCCCTTCGATGACATACGTCGGAACAAGATCGTTGATGCCAAACGGAAGAAGCTCAAATACGAGCGCGCCAATGCTTCTTATTATCCCCTTCTTTCTTGCGACGCCGGAAAGCGACAGGTAAGAAAAAATGGAAACCCCTCCGGTGGCAAGATCAAGAATGTCGCCGACAAGGGGAAGAGCAGGAAGACCAAACCAGTCCGCAAAATCGCTAAGCCCCTTCAGCAAAATACTCAACAGGAACACCACCGACTTGTTCTTATTGTGTGCGGTCGCGGCAAGCTCGTCTTGTGCCTCTTGGGACATTTCTTCTGCCCCGGCGGCGTCCTTGTTTGTGGCGCGCTCTTGTCGAAGAACCCGCTCGTTATTTTCTATTTCCTCCGTTTCCTCATCCATAGTATATCACGAAAATATTGAAGTATGAATCAAGAATTATGAATAAGGAGTCGTGGAGACATGCCTTCGGCGCGGCGGATTTTTGTTCCATTCCGAATTCCCGATCTTTTATTTAAAGCTAACGAAGCTAAAAGCTAATCCCTATAAGCTAGCTTTCCAGCTCTTTCTTTGCTTTTTCAATAGCAAGCAGCTGTTCTGGATTTGAGGTGATGATCTGGTCTTCGGTGTATGAGGCGATGATCTTGATCGCCGCGTGCTTAAGACCGGCAAAAAAGATCCCCTCCCCTACGTCGCATTCAAGCAGAAGATATTTTTCTTCGTCCGAAAGATTGAACGTTTCTTTCACCACATCGATGGTCGCGGGCGATTGTTTCAACAACAGCTGGATGGACGAGTTGGTGATAATGGGCTTGCCGTATTTGGACGCCATGAAGTCGCCGACGTCCTGCGTGACGGTGGTGAGGCCGAGATAGTATTTGCGGCATCGCTTCGCAATGCCATACAAGAACGACGCGGCGTCTTCGTGCTGCATCATCACCCACGCTTCGTCCACCACCAATATCCTTTTTTTCAGTTCCGCGCGGATGAGGTTCCAAATGTAGCGGATAATAAGGTAGGTGGCGATAGGGCGCAACTCCGTTTCCATGTCGCGGATGGAAAACACCACAAGCCGATTCTTCACATCAAGGTTGGTGTAGTTGTTCAAAAAGCCCGCGTAGGTGCCGGTGATGTATTTTTCAAGCCGCGTGGCAAGTCCTGCACCGCCCTCGATGCTTGAAAGGATCGTCTGGAAATCGGACATGAGCGGCGGCACTGCTTTGGAAAAATCAACCTCCGGCGTGATGTCGCGCGAGGCATACGTTTCTGCGATCGCGCGGTCGATGATCGCATCTTCCTCCGGTGTAAGGCCGCCGAGCATGAGCCGCACGAGACCGACCATGTTGATGATGTTAGAGCGCAGAACGTCCGCGGGCGATTCGTCTTTGAGCGGCATTGGGAGGTCGAACGGGTTGATGTGATGCGGTGAGTTGAGCGAGATGCGGAAGAACGACCCGCCGACCGTTTCGGCGAGATACTGATATTCATTTTCGGGGTCAATCACGATAACGTCAGCCCCCACCATCATTGAGCGCAGGATCTCGAG
>JBBTYM010000104.1:0-1497 GCA_038061765.1 Patescibacteria group bacterium | reverse complement strand
CGATATATAACGAAAGCTTTTTTACCTGATCTTCGGGCACATACAGCGTGTCGTGCTCCGTCCGCCCGTGGGGTGGAGCATATTCTAGTACATAGTACTTCCGTTCTATATTGTCGTTGATGCGTTCTGTTATGCCGCGAAAGATACCAATGCCGTGATCGATGTGTACGAGAAAATCTCCTTCCTTTAAATTATGGAGGTGGGAGATCTCGCGCTTGAGCATTTCTTTTTTCAACAAATGCGCCTTGCGCTCCCCGGCAGTTTCTTCTTTTTCACAATGCGTTATTGTTTCAATGCTATTGCCAAGAAATTCGATGCGTACGGGGTGGTCGAGGTTAAGCGGGAATATCGTTACCGCGCCGCCGATGACGGCAAATTCTCCTTCTCCTGCGACGCGCTGTGTTTTTTCATATTCCAATTCGTCGAGCGTGCGCAGGAATTCCGACATGCTGATGCGCATGCCTTCTTCCAGTATCGTCGCGCGTTTTGCCCAGAAAGGGTCGGTGGCGATAAGCCGCTGTATTTTTTCGTCGTTCTCCGCAAACCACAAAACGTCCCTTTCAGCGAAGATGGGGATGAACGCGGCGATCAATATTTTGTTGTGGTGTTTCATTTACAACCTCTTTTCTCTGGCGTGTCGTTTATGCGTTATATAGTGTCATCGCTTTTTGCGGGCTTTCGGTGACGGCGCAGGTGAGCGCTTCCACTGCCTTTTTTAATACTTTTTTCAGCTCCAGCGTTTCTTTGGGTGTGAAGTTCTTCAGCACGACGTCCATCGCTTGTTTGGTTTTTCGCGCACTACCGATGCCGATGCGAAGGCGATAAAATTCGTTCGTCTTGAGATTTTTCATGATATGTTCGACGCCCTTGTGGCCGGCGGAGCTTTTGGCAAACGATATTTTCATTCTCCCCACCGTAAGGTCGATGTCGTCGTGCACGACAAAAATAAGTTTTGGCTTTACTTTGAAATACCGCGCGAGCGCTGAGACGGCTAGCCCCGATTTGTTCATGAACGTTTCGGGGAGCGCGAGCGTCACTTTTTCTTTTTCCATTTTACCGGTAGTAACAAGCGCATTTGATTTTTTATCGAACGTAAAGGGCAAGAGGTCGTGCTTTTTGGCGAGTCGGTTGACCGCCATTCTTCCCGCGTTATGTTTTGTGTTCTCGTATTCTTCGCCCGGGTTTCCGAGGCCTACAATAAGATACATATAGTATTATTTATTAAAAATATTTTCTGCGGTCTCCGTGATGCCGTAATAATCAAAGTCGCCGGTTTTTGGCACGAGCACGAACGCGGGCATGCCGCCAAGCTCTATCGTTTTACTCGTAAGCAGAGCGGTCGCATCTTTCGGGTTGCCGTCGATGACCGTATGTATCACATTATCATAGCTGATATTTTGAGCAATATCATAGAGGCGCTTTATTTCTTTTTCGGTGATATCGGTTTGGATGTGCGTCTTGAGCGTGCGGTACAGCGACAGCACAGTGGGGAAGTCA
>JBBTYM010000103.1:0-2428 GCA_038061765.1 Patescibacteria group bacterium | reverse complement strand
ATTATAGCAAGGGGACAGAGGTGGTCGTGGTGAACGGGGCGATCGCCTATGAGCACACAAGCGCGACCAATGTTTTTTCCGGCAAAGTACTGCGGTTCTCATAAGAACTATGGAGCGCACCCCACTGCACAATTATGTATTTATCGCATCGGTCGCTGGCCTGGTGCTGTTTGGGCTTGCGATGCTGGCAACCGCGGCGGCAGTGCTTGCATTTAACCACACGGCAGATAATTATTTTTATTTGAAGCGTCAGCTTTCGCACGGCGTGCTCCCGGGCATCATATTTTTTTTCCTTGCAAGCAGGATTCCGTATGAAAAGCTCCGGAAGTTTGCGCTTCCCTTTATGATATTGGCGCTCGTGCTCACAGCCCTCGTATTGGTTCCCCAGTTTGGCATTTTAGAAAATGGCGCGACGCGATGGCTGAAGGTGGGCTCATTTTCATTCCAGCCATCAGAGATACTAAAACTCGCATCAGTACTGTACCTCGCGGCGCTCTTTGAGCCGAAAAAACGAAACGTCGCGCAAGAAGGATTCGTACCGTTTCTTTTCATCAGCGCTACGGTGACGTTTCTTTTAATTGCACAGCCGGACATGGGAACGCTCGGCGTGATATTGCTCACTGCATTTGCGGTGTATTTTCTTGCGGGCGCTAAACCCGCGCATTTGCTTGCAGTAATTTTGATAGGCGTGGTTGCGCTGTCTGCATTCGTCTACTTCAAAGGGTATGCATGGGACAGGGTGCAGGTGTATTTCAATCCAACTGCGGACGTGCAAGGGTCGGGATATCAGATCAATCGCGCTCGCACGATGATCCGTTCGGGCGGGGTGCTCGGAATAGGGTATGGACAATCCCAGCAGAAATCCACGGCGTTCTTGCCCGAGCCGATGGGCGATTCTATATTTGCGGTTACTGCGCAGGAACTTGGGTTTGCGGGGGTGGCATTTGCGGTGGCACTTTTTTCAATGCTGGGGTGGCAGGGATTTGCCATTGCGCGCGATGCGCGCACCGCATTCGGGCGTATACTTGCCGGCGGCATTACGGTATGGATACTGGTACAGGCATTCATCAATATCAGCGCGATATCTGGCATTCTGCCGCTTACCGGCATTCCGCTCCCGTTTGTGAGTTATGGCGGAACGTCGCTGGTGGTTTTGTTGACTGCGTGCGGCATACTTTATAGTATACAAAGAACAACAAATAACGCATAACATATAACGAATAACAAAACACATGCCTTTGCCCATTATTACTTATAAGTTATTAGTCATATGTTAATCATACTAACGGGAGGCGGAAGCGGTGGGCATATTTTTCCGCTCATTGCAGTGGCAAAAAAAGTGAGAACGCTCGCGAAAGAGCGAGGCATTGAAGACATTCGGTTTTTATATGTCGGGCCGAAATTCGACCGCATCTCGCAAGAGGTGTTTACGCGCGAGGGCATCGGCCAATCATATATTCTTTCGAGCAAGTGGCGCAGATATATAAGCCCATTGAATGTCATTGATCTGTTCAAATTGCCGTTTGCCATCGTGCAGGCGATATGGATATTATTTTGGCAGATGCCGGATGCGGTATTTTCAAAAGGGGGATACGGCAGTTTTCCCGTGATGGTGGCGAGCTGGATCTTTTTTATTCCTTCGCGCGTCATTCATGAGTCCGATAGCGTGCCGGGCGTTGCCAACCGCTTAGCGGCGCCGTTTGCCAAACGTATCGGCACGGCGTTTGAAAGTGCGGCATTGAGATTTCCGGTGAAAAAAACAGCGGTCGTGGGGATGCCGATCCGCGACGATCTGTGCGGACAAGACCCCAAAAAAGCACGCACATTTTTTGACATCATTTCCGCGCGCAAAGTGGTGCTCGTCATGGGCGGGTCGCAGGGGGCGAAAAAAATAAACGATGCGGTGGCACAAATCCTCCTCAAACTGGTTGCCAAGTACGAGGTTATTCATATCTGCGGGCCGCATCGGTATGAAGATATGAAAACAGAAGTGGCCGCGATCGCAGGCGCGAATCTCGGCGGATATTATCATTTGTATCCTTTTCTTACCGAGGAGATAAAATTCGCGTTGACGCTCGCGGATATCGTGATATCGCGCGCGGGCGCGAGTAGTATCTTTGAGATAGCGGCATGCGGCAAGCCGAGTATTCTTATTCCGCTTCCCACCGCTGCGCAAGACCATCAGCGGGCAAACGCATACGAGTATGCGAAATCAGGTGGGACGATCGTGATCGAAGAAAACAATCTCACTCCCAACCTGCTGTACTCCACCATTGTTTCGGTCGTTGACGATCCGATCGCGATAGGGAAAATGTCATCGAGCGCGGCGGCATTCGCGGCAAAGAATGCTTCCGAAACGATCGCAAGGAAATAATGCAACTGCGCGGGGTATTATAAACAACACACAACTAATAACTGATAACAACTA
>JBBTYM010000102.1:0-5477 GCA_038061765.1 Patescibacteria group bacterium | reverse complement strand
TTTGAAACCGATCCAGATCCTTTCCGAAAATGAATATTATGAAATGAGCTTGAAGTACGGCGAGATGTTCAAGGCAGGTATTGGCGCGGAAGCGATAAAAAACATCGCGGAATCACTTGATCTCGTAAAACTCGAGAAAGAGCTTGAGGTGGAATTGCGCAAAGATGAGCAGTCGACGCTGAAGCCGAAGCTGTTGAAGCGCTATAAACTCGCGCACGGATTTGTGCGCGCGGGCATCAAACCGAGCTGGATGTTCCTCACCGTGCTCCCGATCATGCCGCCGGATCTCCGGCCAATGGTACAGCTTGATGGCGGACGATACGCATCAAGCGACCTGAATGATCTGTATCGCCGCATCATCAACCGCAACAACCGTCTTAAGAAATTGCTTGAATTGAGCGCTCCCGAAGTGATCGTGCGCAACGAAAAACGCATGTTGCAGGAAGCGGTGGACGCACTGATCGATAATTCCGCGCGCAAGGGAAAAGCGGTGATGGCGGCAACCGGGCAGAAGCGTCAACTGCGCTCACTCGCCGATATGTTAAAAGGAAAGTCAGGGCGATTCCGTCAGAACCTTTTGGGCAAGCGCGTGGATTATTCCGGACGCTCTGTGATCGTTGTGGGGCCTGAATTGCGGCTTGACCAATGCGGGCTGCCGAAGAGAATGGCGCTTGAACTGTTCAAGCCGTTCGTGATCCAAAAGATCATCGAGCGGGGACTCGCGCATAATATCAAGGGCGCGGGATATCTCATCGAAGAAGCGTCAGACGTGGTATGGGAAATTTTAGAAGAGGTGATCCAGGGCAAACACGTGCTGCTCAACCGCGCGCCGACGCTCCATCGCCTCGGCATTCAGGCGTTCCAGCCGGTGCTTATCGAAGGTATGGCTATTCGGATCCATCCGTTGGTCTGTTCCGCGTTCAATGCGGACTTCGACGGCGACCAGATGGCAGTGCACTTGCCGATCACGGAAGAAGCGCAGGCGGAAGCAAAAGAGATCATGTTGTCCGCAAAAAATCTTTTGAAACCGGCGCGCGGCGACCCGATCACGGTGCCGACACAGGATATCGTGCTCGGATGCTACTTCCTTACTGCGATCAAGGACGGCATGAAAGGAGAAGGGAAGCTCTTTTCTTCCAAGAACGAAGCGGTACTCGCGTATGACTTCGGCGTGGTCGCTATCAACACGAAGATCAAAGTATTTATTAAAGAAAAAGAACAGCGCGAAAATGAAAATGACCCGTATGTCGAAACGTCGGTAGGGAGGATCATCTTCAACTGGGCGCTTGGTACTGCAACCAAGAAATTCGTCAATCGCGAATTTGCGAAAAAAGACCTCGAAGCGCTTGTCGCGGATGTGATCGACCAATTCGGCGTGGACGCATCGGTGCCGGTGCTTGATATTATGAAGAAACTCGGGTTTGAGTACGCGACCAAGTCGGGTATCTCATGGGGCATGGCCGACCTGAATGTTCCGGAAGGAAAGGCGGCGGTCATCGAACGCTCCGATAAAGAGGTGAAAGAGATCAGCGCGCAGTATCAAGGCGGCTTGCTTACCGATGAAGAGCGCTACGTGAAAGTGGTGCAAGTATGGAACCGGGCGAAGATCGAAGTAGGAAAAAATGTACCTGCATCGCTTGTAAAGCACGGCTCCGTATATTCTATCTTGCGCTCGCGCGCGAGAGGGTCCGAAGCACAGCTTATTCAGATGGCGGGCATGAAGGGGCCGGTGGTGAACCCATCGGGCGAGATCATCGAATTGCCGATCAAGAAATCATATAAAGAAGGGCTCGGGGTGCTTGAATATTTCATTTCGACGCACGGCGCGAGAAAAGGTACCGCAGATACCGCGCTCCGTACCGCGTCCGCCGGATATCTGACCCGCAAGCTCGTTGACGTTGTGCAGGACGTTATTGTGAAAGAAGAGGATTGCGGCGACGTGAAGGGCGTGACCCTGCATCTGAAAGATGCAGAAGCGGTCGGCCAGGATTTCTCCGGCAAAACATTCGGCAGATATTTACTTGAAGAGGTGAAGATCGGGGATACGGTCATTGCAAAAGCGGGCGAGATCGTTACGCGCCAGCTTGCCGACCTGATGGATGAAAAGAAAGTAGAGGAAGTGAAAGTGCGCTCGGTGCTTGCGTGCAAGACCAAAGATGGCGCATGCCAGAAATGCTACGGGTATGATCTTGGTATCAACAAAGTGGTGCGTATGGGTTCTCCGGTCGGCGTGGTGGCGGCGCAGGCGATCG
The DNA here is from genome assembly GCA_038061765.1 of Patescibacteria group bacterium. GTDB lineage: Bacteria > Patescibacteriota > Minisyncoccia > GWC2-36-17 > WO2-46-25 > MEYI01. The sequence goes on along the minus strand of JBBTYM010000102.1, from coordinate 3,225 downwards.
GCGAGCCGGGCACCCAGCTGACCATGCGGACATTCCATATTGGCGGTGTTGCTGGTGGCGGCGATATTACGATGGGGTTGCCGAGAGTCGAAGAGATCTTCGAGGCGCGCACGCCGAAAGGAAAGGCATTGCTCTGTGAAGTTGACGGAAAGGTACTCGACATTATCACCGACGGCGAGATTAAAAAGATCCTTGTCGAATCAAGCGAGCCGGTACTGGCGGAAAAAGAAGAGACGAAAGAAGGCGAAAAGGGAGCAAAGAAAAAAGAGGAAAGAGAAATCAAAGAGTATCAGGCGCCGCATTTCACCACGTTGTGGGTGGAGAAGGGCAAAGAAGTGCAAAAAGGCATGCAGCTTTCGGAAGGGCATCTTGATCTCGGAGAGTTGTTGCGCGTGTCGGGCATCCGCGAGGTGGAGCGCTACATCATTTCTGAAGTGCAAAAGATCTATACTTCGGAAGGCGCATCGATCTCCGACAAGCACATCGAGGTCATCGTACGCAAAATGTTCTCGCGCGTGCGCGTGAAAGAAGCGGGCGATACGAATTTGGTGCGTGGCGATATCGTTGAGAAAACAACATTCTTTGGGGCAAATAAAGAAGTGACGGAAGGGCAAAAGAAGGCGACCGCGGCACAGGTGCTCTTGGGCATCACGCGGTGCGCGCTGACCACCGAATCATTCTTATCTGCTGCATCGTTCCAGGAGACCACGCGCGTGCTTATCAATGCCGCGGTTCAAGGAAAAGTAGACCGACTGCGAGGCTTAAAGAGAACGTCATTATTGGCAAGCTTATTCCGGCCGGCACAGGGTATGCTCCGTTGCAGGGGCAGTCAGATAGGGAATAAAAAGAGGTCTAATCGATACAGAAAAAACAAAACCACCGACGCATCTCGCGCGGTGGTTTTGTTTTGTGTGATACGGTATAATCATAGGAGTGATCATAAAAAAAGCTGTGGGAAAACTTACGATATTTTTTGTTATTTTCGGACTTATTTCGAGTGTTTTGTTTTTTGGATTTGATCGATTTGAGGTGGCACCTGCGTATGCTGCGGCACCGACGTTTGTATCGTTCAGCGCTATCGCGGCATCCACCGGCGCTGATGTTACTGTAACGTTGCCGACCCATACTACCAACGACATTCTTTTACTTGAGGTCATTGTTCGCGATACCAATGATACGATCACATGGCCGAGCGGCTGGACACAGATCGCGACAATAGATAGAGGCGCGATCAGCCGATATTGGTGGGCGTGGAAGCGAGCGGCTTCATCTTCCGAAACAAACCCTCTTGTTGATAAAAGCACCGCAACCGGTGATACGTACGCCGCTGTTATTATATATAGGGGAGCGACTCCAAGCGGTGATCCGTGGGAGGTCAAAGGAACGCCGCAGACGACAACGAGCGATCCGTCGGTGTTTACCGGCATCACGACACTCACCAGTGATTCATTGGTGGTCGCCGCCGTCGCTGGTGAGAATAACAACAATGCTTCGATCACAACGACGAGCACTAACCCTTCTGCCTACGCCGAACATTATGTGGAATCAAACGCCGGGAGTGATGGCGTCATCACATTCAGTGAAGCGGTCAGAACAACAGCCGGAGCAACGGGGAATGTTTCTGTGAATTGGAATAGCGCAATTCCGGTCGGCGCAGGGGGAATTTTACTTGCTCTCAAGTCCAATGTTCCGCCAACGCTTTCTATTTCGCAACCCGACGGCACCGCCGATACGATCGCGCAAAACGGGTCATTTAATGTTGCCTATTCTCTTGCTGATTCAGATAATAGTGTTACCGCCGCATTTTACTATGACACTAATAATTCCGGGCTCGACGGAGCCGCTATGAGCGGGGGATGCGCCACAGCAGCAGAAGGTTCCGATGTGACGTGCGCTTGGAATACGACAGGGGTGTCGCCGGGAACATATTATGCATATGGCATCACAAACGATGGAGCCAATCCCCAAGTAAGCGCATATTCATCCGGGGTTGTTACCATTAATGCCGCGCCTACTCTCTCCATCTCCCAACCCGATGGCACAGGAGACACCGTGACCCAAGGCGACTCATTTAACGTTACCTACACCCTCGCAGACACCGATAACGTCGTAACCGCCGCGTTCTTTTATGACGCCGACGCTACGGGTCTGAACGGCACGGCAATTTCCGGCGCGTGCGCAACCGCAGCAGAAGGTACGGGCGTAACCTGTTCCTGGAACACTACTGGCGTCACGCCCGGAAGCTACTATGTGTATGGCACCACGAACGACGGCACGAATCCAACGGTGAGCGCATACTCGACAGGCCAAATCACGATTAATGCGCCGGCAAACTCACCGCCTACTCTCTCCATCTCCCAACCCGATGGCACAGGGGACACCGTCACCCAAGGCGGCTCGTTTAATGTGACCTACTCACTCGCAGATACCGACAATGTCGTCACCGCAGCATTTTATTATGACTCAAACAGCGCCGGTCTCGACGGCACTGCGATTTCTGGTGCCTGTGCCACGGCCGCCGAAGGAGCAGGAGCAACGTGCTCATGGAATACCACCGGCGTCACTCCCGGCGCATACTATGTCTACGGCATCACCAACGATGGTGTAAATCCCCAGGTGAGCGCGTACTCGTCAGGGACGCTGACGGTGAATGCTCCCGCGAATACTCCTCCAACCCTCTCTATCTCCCAGCCCGACGGCGTAGGGGACACCGTCACCCAAGGCGGCTCGTTTAATGTGACCTACTCACTCGCAGATACCGACAATGTCGTCACCGCAGCATTTTATTATGACTCAAACAGCGCCGGTCTCGACGGCACTGCGATTTCTGGTGCCTGTGCCACGGCCGCCGAAGGAGCAGGAGCAACGTGCTCATGGAATACCACCGGCGTCACTCCCGGCGCATACTATGTCTACGGCATCACCAACGATGGTGTAAATCCCCAGGTGAGCGCGTACTCGTCAGGGACGCTGACGGTGAATGCTATGCCTGTTATCAATGTTTCTACGGTCGTGCCGAATGCCGGAGCAACGGGGGGAGGAACGGATGTCACAATTTCCGGATCAAACTTTCAATCGGGTGCCACGATAACGTTCGACGGAATCTCTGCGACCGATATCGTTTTTGTTGACAGTGGCGCGCTTACGGCAAAAACCCCGGCGCATATCGCCGGCATGGTTGACGTGACGGTCACGAATCCCGATCTGACATCAGATACCCTGGTG
>JBBTYM010000101.1:0-1158 GCA_038061765.1 Patescibacteria group bacterium | reverse complement strand
ATGGCAGCATTATTTTACGGGCCATCGTATAGTGGTAGTACGCAAGGCTGGGGGTTGAGCAAAATGAAACAAGCAAACTGCTTTGCTTGTAAATTGTGAAACGGGCGAATTGCTGTTTTTTAAAAAAACCAATTCGCCCCGTCTTTTCAAACCTTTGGTCGGGCTGTAGTACAACGGCAGTATGCATGCATGGGGTGCATGTGACCCGGGTTCAATTCCCGGCAGCCCGACCAAAGATTTTAAAAGTTGTAGTCTGGGTCCGATTCCCAGTGGCCCGACTGAGCGAAGGCGAAGGAGGTACTGAGAACACCAGTTCGAACGTGCAAGACAAAATACAAAACGGCATGGCGTCGCAAAAACAAAAAGTCCTTCCTCTTCTTCGTGATACTTATTTCGCGATGATCAAAAACAGCGTCGGAACGAAACTGTTCCGCAATTTTTACGCGCAGATTGACGGAAGAAAAATAGATGTCATGAAAAATGGAGGCCTCTCCTGCGCGTTCTTTCTGTCATCTCTGCTCTCCACGCTCGGCCTTGCGAAGGCAACGCACACAACAGTAGAAAGCACCGTGAAAGACATGGAGCAATCGGGTTGGAAGCCAACAAAAAAACTTATGCCGGGAAGCATTATCGTATGGGAAGAAAAAAAGGAGCACAAACACATTGGCTTTTATATCGGCAACAATAGAGCGCTTTCAAACAGTTCAAAAAAGAAGTCGCCCGCCACACACCACCTCACCTACGGTATAAAAAACGGGAAGCCCGTACGAAAAATAGAAGCGATCTACCAGCATAAAAAACTTACCTAGAAATACTCGCCTATAAAAACAAAATTCTCTGTCCGCCACATGGCGAATCAGAGAATTTCTGGCTCTGCATACGAGCGGCTCGGACTTAAGCTAGTGTCCACGTGGGTGCCCGCAGGTGTGAATTCCGGACGAACCAGCAATTCATACCAATGTAAGGCTCCCGAGAACAATTATTTGACCTTAAGTCGTTGCCTGCCCCTGTAGAGCTATTACCATTATACTCCTTCTTTTGGGGAAAAGCAAATAGAACATCTACCCGCTTCGCACTACAAAGCGTCAGAGGCGAGGCGCGCCGAGTAGTGATACTGAAGCAGTACTTGATAGTACTGCGAGGCGAGACACGGAGGCG
>JBBTYM010000100.1:0-1823 GCA_038061765.1 Patescibacteria group bacterium | reverse complement strand
CTGTGTTTCAAGCACGTTCGGCTTCGGACACGTCGCTGGAAGCACCGGCGTTAATTTATAATAATTATTCAGATACCCGATACAGCTGTTCATCCGAAAATTCACTCCTGAAGCGCCCGCGCCTGTATACACGGTCACCTTACCTTTGTCGTTGAGTAAGATATTTCCCTTCCGTTCTAAAAACGGATGATTGGTAACATCGTACGCATCAGGGATGATATAGCTTGTGTGATATTTTTCACTACCCACTGTCCAGCCAGTGATATCGACAAGCGCCTTTGCTTTCCCTTGGATAACGAAGTTTTCCTGAGTAGGGTCGACTGTCCGCGCGTTCGCCGACGTGATAGCCACCATGCCGTAGTACGGTGAGAATTTTGTTGCGAATTCATACACTTCAGGCGTTCGGTCAGTATTGCCGTCGGGATCTTTCGCGCGCACGAAAAAACGATGGGTCGCGGTCTTGCCCGCGGGAAGCGTGATCGTCCGCTCTTGCGCCACCGTAATCCATCCGGCATCCACTCCTTCAAGAAGCGTTTCAAAGCTCAACGCGCGGATGTCTTGGCGCGCGCTCACGCCGGTAAACCGGAATTTTACCGTATTGTCTTCGAGTATTTTATCCGGCACATCCAACAGCACCGTGAGCGGAAGTAATATCCTTTGCGCGCCCGTGATCGTCTTTCCCTGGTACGCCTTTGCCAAACGAGCCGGAGAGATGTCTTGCACCGCCCGCCAATCAAGCCCGAGGTTGATAAAATCCTGCTCGGTCTCCACCCATCTCCGCGCGCCGCGCTCTACTATATATACCTTTACGCCATCAGCCCGCACGAGCGCGCCTTCAGGATATTGCGATGCATATGTAATATCCCGCCCGCGCGGATACCCATGGATATCTTCGTCAGAAAAAGTGTTGATCCTGTCCCACTGAAATTCAAACTCGTCAAATATCTTTTCGCTCGGGATCCACCTCTGCATGCCGTTTTCCATGAAATACACTTCTGTGCCCGAGCCCTTCACAAGCATTCCATTGGCAAGTGCGGCCGCCGCATGCGCATGCAAAAAAGGATACAGCGCGCCCGCGCTTATCATTATCACCGCCATTAAAAATATGCCGTTACGCTTCATGGCACATATAGTACAACATAATTTATGAAAGGTCAAGGTGAAACGCGCACCTCTTCGTGCTATACTATATGTATATAAATAACAGAACTAATATGGCAATGAAACAAAAGAAGCATCATTTGGAACTTATGGCGCCGCGAACAACGCCGCGAGGAAGTCAAAAAGGCAAAGGAGGTATCGTTTTTTGCGCGACCTGTAACGCCGTGTATTACAAAAAATCGTGGCATCATAATCTTCGCTATTATAAGAACCTGCACGAAGACCTGGGCGTTTCTTTCGCGCTCTGCCCTGCGTGTACCGCGATCAAAAACAACGAATTTGAAGGAAGGATAACCATCAGTAATGTTCCCAAAAATATCGCGGAACACTTGGCAAATCTCGTACATGCATTCACCCATCGCGCATATCAAAAAGACCCGATGGACCGGCTCATCGCCATGAAAAAAACAAACGTCGGCATGGAGATAACCACCACCGAAAATCAGCTCGCGGTACGGCTCGCCAAAAAGATCGAAGAAGTGTTCAAAGGATCGACCGCGCGCATCACGTATGCCCGCTCATCGAGGGACAAAGCGGTTGACATTAGATTGGAATTTCGCGCATAATCCGCGCATCGCATTCTCTTTCCGATTGGCAGGAGGGAGCACGCTCTCGTAGTTGAATGGATACAACACCTCCCTCCGAAGGAGGTGGTGCAGGTT
>JBBTYM010000099.1:0-2959 GCA_038061765.1 Patescibacteria group bacterium | reverse complement strand
TTGCCTAGAAACTCGACTATGCCTCTTAGTGCTGTGACACGAAAACTAGTATATCAGATAAACAGGGGTTTGTAAAGGGGTTGTACAGTTAACCATATGGGGTGCTGTAGGGCACCTTATAATACGCATTTTGCCCCATGCTCCCTTAGCCATTGTTTGCGTTCTTTGTAATCAGGGAGCACCGCGCGCACTTTATTCCAAAATCGCGGAGAATGATTGCGTTCCGGTATGTGCGCAAGCTCATGCACGACCACATAATCAATGATATGGCGCGGCGCCATAATAAGCCGCCAGCTAAAATGGAGCGCGCCGCGATGCCCGCATGAGCCCCACCGTTTCTGCGCGCTGGTAATAGATAGCGATGTAAATCGCCAGCCGGTCATTGCGCTATACATTGCTACGCGTTCGGTTATCATTTCCAATGCTTTTTGTTTATACCACGCGATCATCTTTATCCGAGCGCGCGGGAGATGCTTTTCGGGAAAATATAAATAATCCTCCACCGTGATGGCCTTGCATTTCTCAATTTTTAACGCATGCCATTCCCCCATATATAAAAACTCTTCACCCTCTACAAATTCCTTTCGTGAAGTCAACGCGCCGCGCGATAAGGCCTGTTTCTTTTTTGCAATGATCCACGCTCTTTTTTCAAATACGAGATTATTGATATATCCCATGCTCACCGCCATAGGCGCGCGCACAATAAGCAACGCATCGGCAGATACCGTGAGCGCGATGGTTCTTCTCCTGGAGCGAACTAATTTGTCTATGTTTATTTCATCCACTTTTTTTCATTTCAACACAAAGAAACAGATAGTAGGACTTCCGCAGTTGGATGCAATTCGAGGCGCGAGTGAGAAACGACCGAGCCATACTTTTCAGTATGGTGAGGAAGTTTCGGAGCGAAGCAACGAAGGAATGCGCCGACTGCGTGAGTTATACCTCTACTCGGTAGTGGTGCCGTCAAACTCCGGCCCATCGGCTTCTGCTTCTTCTTTGGTGATCCTGATAATACTATCGCGATGATGCGGCGGCGCGTAAATGGTGTAGAGCTTGAGTGCGTCGGTCTCTGATGTATTGATGACGTTGTGCGTCGCGCCCGCGGGCACGATAACGGTATCACCGTCGCCGACCGTGTATTCGGTCTCATTGATGACCACCTTCCCTTCCCCTTTTTCAAACCGGAAAAATTGATCTCCATCTTCATGCACCTCCGAGCCAATCTCCACACCAGGCAGCAACGACATCAATACGAGCTGGCAATGACCGGCGGTATAGAGCACTTTGCGGAAGTTTTCGTTCGCAAGCGTAAGCTTTTCGATGTTATCTTTATATCCTTTTTTCATGGTTTTTTCATTAATAATCAACTCATTCATTATACCACCTCGCAGCGGATTTTTCATACTCTGCATCATTCTTCCGCAAGACCAAGTTTGATAAGGCGCGATCTGATTGCGCCTCCTTTTCTGCCAAATATCTTTACACAATCAGCCGTAGAAACGCCTTCGGCATAGAGCTCCTCCAATTTCTTATCCTGCACCTTATCCCACGGACGATAAGCATTCGGATGCTTTTCTCTTAGCTTCTCAAACCTTCCGCCGTTCGCGCTTTTACTGGCGCTTTTACTCTCTCGGACATCGGACGTCCGTCGTTTTGCGCGCTTTTTCCCTCCGCACGCGATGATAAAATCATCCTGCATCTTTTGTAATTTTGCCGGTGCAATTGCGGAATATTCCGCCTCCGCGTCTGAAGAAGCCGCGCGAAACAATTCATCTTTCGCCAATACTTCGGGATGCACCAAAAACGCACGCTCGTTCCAGCCCAGAAGATATAGACCCGAAAGCCGCCGCACCCGAGAAAGCGCGACATATCCCTGCCCGAATTCAAACACCGCGCTCAAGTCAATCACCGCCGCATCCAAACTCATGCCTTGGCTCTTGTGCACCGTGATAGCCCACGCAAGGCGAAGCGGCAACTGGGCAATGCGTGCGCGAACTTTGCCATTCTCCTCCACGGTCCAATCCATCGGTTCGACCGTGATCCGTACTCCGTTGCGCGCGAGGACGATCGGATGCCCGCTCACCGCATCAAATGCTTCAACCGTGCCAAGCGTACCATTTGCAAACCCTTCTTTAGGATTATTCTTGGTAAACATCACCGACGCACCAATTTTAAGATGCAGCGTTTCGGGCGAAAGACACCCTCTCTGAAGCGCCGCGGCAAGCGCGTATGGCCCCTGCGACACCATCCCGAACGCATGCGACCTACCCGAAAGCGTCGCAAGCGTTTCATTGTTCACGCGATCCACATCAATGTTGTGAGAAAAAAGTTTCGGGGTGCTTTGTGGCGCGGCATGGTATTCAATTTTTCTTTTTGTAAGATGCCCGAGCTGATCACCGCTAAACGTGTTGCATCGGATCGCCGAAAGCACGTCAAGGAAATTAGTGTCGTCCTGCCGGTGTTGTTCCGTGAGATAACAGACGATCGGGCGCGCTCGAACCCACGCGGAAGAATCATACGCAAAGCGGGCCGATGGCTCTTCGATCAGCGTACCCTGCGCGCTTCTTTCCGCCTCCGCTTTCACGATCGGCGGTAATTGGAAAAAGTCGCCCACCATAACGACTTGAATACCTCCAAACGGGTCTGCGCTCTGCTTGATCTCCCGACATATCGCATCAACCATCGCGAGAGTTGCAGGAGCAAGCATAGACACTTCGTCGATGATAAGAATTTTCGCGCGCCGGACGCGCTTTGCGATATAGTCGCTCGTCGTGATCGATCCGAGATCTTCTTTGCTTAATTTCGTTCTGATGCCGATGCCGCTCCACGAGTGGATCGTCATCCCGCCGATGTGCGTCGCCGCAATGCCGGTGGAAGCAGTAATCGCCGGCTCAATGCCCCGCGAGCGCACATATGCCACATACTCGTTCACCGTATGCGTCTTGCCGGATCCGGGAGC
>JBBTYM010000098.1:0-3802 GCA_038061765.1 Patescibacteria group bacterium | reverse complement strand
GGAGCACATGCAGTCAAAGGCAAATCTTATCCGCGTCGCAACGCCGGGCCCCATGGAAAAGATCGCAAGTCCGCTTACTGTGAAAGGAGAGGCGAGAGGATATTGGTTTTTTGAAGCGTCATTTCCGGTGCGGTTACGCGATGGAAACGGGAAGGAAATAGCAGTAGGCATCGCGCAGGCGGAAAAAGAATGGATGACAGAAGAGTTCGTGCCATTTTCTGCAACGCTTACGTTTACAAAGCCCTCCACAGAAAAAGGAACGCTGGTATTTCAAAAAGACAATCCTTCCGGCCTACCGGAACATGATGACGAGCTTCGTATTCCGATTATTTTTGAGAAATAATATTTTTTTAAAGACCGTTCGTGAGCGGCACGACGTTGATTTATCGTTCTTTTTATTTTATGGTGTCTGGACAAATTTCTGCTCATTGAAAACTTAATTATACAACAAGGAGGAGGGTATGGAGGCGAAGAAACGTGCTGTCATCAAGGACGTGAAAGAGGAAGAGGGAAAATGCCCTGCAAATATAGAGAACAGCGCTGTTAACGCATATTTTCGTTCAATAAAGGGGCGTGCGTTGTTGACCGCGGATGAGGAGAAAAAACTTTTCAAGAAAGCAAAGAAAGGAGATATGCGTGCGCGGGAAGCGATTATCAACGCGAATCTTCGTCTTCCGATCTATCTTGCCAAGAAGTATCTGTATAAAACGTCTCATTTGAAGATGGGCGACCTCATCCATGCAGGGAACGAAGGACTCATAAGAGCGGTGAGAACATTTGATCCCGCGAAGGAGTGCCGATTTTCAACGTATGCAACATTCTGGATACGGTCGGCGCTCGAGCGTGAAGTGGGCGATTACGAGCATGCGATCAGAAAGCCGATGTATGTAGTCGATGGATTGAAGCGGTACAAAAAGGAGGCGCATCTGCTGGCTCACAAGCTTGAGAGATGCCCAAGTTCCGAAGAAGTCGCTGCGGAAATGGGAGAAAGCGTGGCATAGGTAAAAGAGAAAGAGAATCTTTCAATATTATGCATTTCACTCAATACCCCGATTTCGGAGAGCGACGATAATTCAAGGGTGATCGGCGATTTCATCGAAGGAAGTGACGGAACCGAGGCATATACGTCGGTACTTCATTCCGAGTCCAAAGAGAAGCTCGTGGAGATATTCAAAAGTTCTTTGCTCAACGAAAAGGAAAAGAATATCTTGCGCTTGCGGTATGGCATCGGAAGCGATGATGGCGAAGAATTTACTCTCGATGAGATCGGCGCGCGACTTGGGCTTACTAGAGAACGCATCCGGCAGATAGAGAGGAGAGCACTCCAAAAGCTTAAAAAACGCATCGGACATCTCAAGGGGCTTTTATTATAGGGCTTCTCAAAAGAAAGAGGGTCGTTATCAACGGCTCTCTTTTCAATTTCCGCGATAGTATTATACTGATCATATGGCAAAGGTATTATTTATAATCGCACAAGAAGGATTTCGTGACGAGGAATATTTTATTCCTCGCGAAGTGTTAGTGGCGGCAGGGCACACGATTGTGACCGCAAGCAACGGAAAAGTTGGCTCGGTTGCAGTGGGGTCTCACGGGGGAGAAGCGCATATTGATGCGCATATTGCAGACGTAAAAGCGGCCGCGTTTGACGCCGTGGCGTTTGCGGGCGGGCCGGGAGCGGTTGAGAACCTTGATAATGAAGATAGCTATCGGCTTATCCGTGAGGCCGTTTCTACAAACAAACTCCTTGGCGCCATTTGCATCGCGCCGACGATACTCGCCAAGGCAGGCGTATTGCGCGGGAAGAATGCGACGGTGTGGACTTCTCCGACAGACAAAACCCCCGTCGCAATTTTAGTGAACAACGGCGCGATGTACGCAGATGCGCCTGTGGTAGAAGACGGCAACATTATTACCGCTAACAGCCCGAAAGCGGCGCATGCGTTTGGCGAGGCGCTTGCGGCGCGATTGCATTTGTAATTATGAAAGAGGAAAAATTCAAACATATAGAAAGAATAAGGATTCCCGATGAAGAAGCGCCCGCGTGGACGGAAATGCTTCGAGAGGGAGGATTTAACGATGACGAGATCGATATGATCATGGCGCACTGTAATGCTGCGTATTTTGAATTAAAAAAGCCAAAGATGGTGGAACAGGAAGTTGAGAAGATCAAAGAATCCTTTCTTAAGGGATACGGGAAAGCGCTTAGCGAAGGAGAGATCGAATATATCCGCAGGGGCATTAGGCAGATACTTGATGAACGGGAGCCATGAAATTTTTTCTCCAGGTAAAACCAAAAAGCAGTATCGCGCGCGTCGAGCAAAAAAACGAGAAGGAACTCACGGTGTGGGTGAGAGAGGTGCCGGAGGACGGCAAGGCAAATGACGCGGTAGTGAGGGCAGTCGCCGAGTATTTTGCTGTCGCGCCCTCGCGCGTGAAAATCCTCCGCGGCGCAAGCGGGCGCAAAAAAGTAGTCGAGATCGTATAGTCCGCTGTGGATAATGTTGTTGCGTCATTTGTGTTGTCACGCGATAATAAAGACGCACCTTAGTGTCTCACGCCCCCGGAGAGGTAATTCTCCCCCGAACCAGCCGTATCCAACGTAAGAACTTTTATATCAACTTCTCTCTTCTGATTTTGTCTCATGGCGGGGCTCTTCGGATGAGAAGTATGATGTTCTTATGGATACGGCTTTTTTCTTTTCCCACAACAACTCTTGACATGGGTGGTATAATGAAATTACAACTGAATAAAAAAGGAGGTATCTCATGAAGAGATGGAAGCTCCGCGCCGTCGCTCATTGCAGTGAGGGGTGCCGAAGAAGGGGTGGTTTCGCGTAACGCGAAGCCACCCCGTTTCATTTTTTAGCATCCACGCCACCTAGCCCTTGATTTTAATTAATTTTTATGGTACTTTTGTGTGGAACCCAGTGATATTCACGCCCGCGAGGGCTTTTTATATTATGAACATCCGCAATATCGCCATTATCGCTCACGTAGACCACGGCAAAACAACGCTCGTGGACGCTTTGCTTAAGCAATCAGAGGCCTTTAAGCTCAAAAGCGATGCCGCACAAGAGCTGATTATGGATTCGAACGCAATTGAGCGAGAGCGCGGTATTACCATTTTTTCAAAAAACGCTTCGTTTCGGTATCATGATACGAAGGTGAATATCGTGGATACGCCGGGACACGCCGATTTCGGCGGCGAGGTGGAGCGCATTATGCGCATGGTAGACGGCGTGTTGCTCGTGGTGGACGCAAAAGAAGGGCCGATGCCGCAGACAAAATTCGTGTTGCGAAAAGCAATTCAAGCGGGACATCATGCGATCGTTGTGATAAACAAGATCGACAAGCCTGGCTCACGGCCGGCGTGGGCGCTCGAACGAACCTACGATCTTTTTATCGAGCTTGGCGCGACCGACGAACAGATAGAGTTCCCGGTTATTTACGCGTCTGCGATGCAGGGTAAAGCGGGAACAGAGTCGGATCTTGCGGCGATGGTAAATATTCAGCCGTTGTTTGATACGATCGTGAGTTATTTTCCTGCGCCGGTGGTGGATGCAACGAAGCCGCTTCAAATGCTTACGGTGAATTTGGTATATGATAACTATAAAGGAAAGATCGCTATCGGGCGGCTGTACGCTGGCACTCTGCGCAAGGGAGCGCAGGTGGCGCATATCGATCGGAAGGGGAATGTGAAAAAAGCGCAATTGACCAGCGTGATGCTATTTGACGGGCTCGCGCGTGTGGACGTCGAAGAAGCGGCCGCGGGCGAGATCGTGGCGATCGCGGGCATCCCTGAT
>JBBTYM010000097.1:0-1234 GCA_038061765.1 Patescibacteria group bacterium | reverse complement strand
AGGAAGCCCTTGGATATACCGCCAAAGCGCCGCGTTTCGGCATTGCCTATCAGTTTCCCGCACAGCAGACGACCACCAAAGTGGAGGATATCGTGGTGCAGGTGGGACGCACAGGCGCACTGACTCCGGTTGCGCATCTCTCTCCCGTCCGCGTTGCCGGTTCCACCGTGAGCCGCGCGACACTGCATAATGAAGATGAGATCAAGCGTCTTGATATCCGTATCGGTGACACCGTGGTCATACAAAAAGCGGGAGACGTGATTCCCGATGTGGTGAAGGTCTTGAAAGATCTGCGAACGGGGAAAGAAAGGAAATTCCACATGCCGACACGGTGCCCCATTTGTGGGAGCTTCGTTGCGAAAGGAACTATCGGAGCGGGAAAGACAAAAAGCGCCGCGCATTACTGCACCAACAAGAATTGTTTTGCGGTTGAGTTGGAGCGCATCATTCATTTTGTAAGCAAAAAAGGGATGAATATAGACGGAATGGGAGAAAAAATAGTGGAGCAACTCGTGCACGAAGGGCTTATTGCAAACGTTGCTGACATTTACGAGCTCAAAAAAGGAGACTTGGAACTACTTGAGCGTTTCGCGGAAAAATCCGCACAGAATCTTATAGATGCAATAGAGACAAGCAAGACGGTTGCATTACCTAAATTTTTGTTCGCATTGGGTATTCGTCACGTAGGCGAAGAAACAGCAGAACTCATCGCTTATCACTTTGGTACGATTGAGAACATACGCAAAGCCGAACTGCCGGAATTAGAGGCAATCGGGGGTGTGGGAGAGGTTGTTGCAAGGTCAATGTACGATTGGATGCGTGATAAACAAAATCAAAAACTCATTGACCGATTACTGCGCCTTGTGAAGGTCCGTCCTTCCCGAGCCGGGAAGGACGGACCTTCCCAGAGATTAGCCGGGAAGACTTTCGTGCTTACCGGCGCGCTTTCTTCTTTGTCGCGAGATGAAGCAAAAGAAAAGATCAGAGCACTCGGCGGCAAGGTGGCAAATTCCGTTTCATCCAAGACCGATTACGTGGTTTTGGGCGATGAACCGGGATCAAAACTGGATTATGCGCGCAAGCTCGGCGTTCCCGTACTTACTGAAAGGGAATTTCTTGAAATCATCGCAGAGAAGAGAAAGCAGTGATTTTTCATACGTTTTCTGCTACTATACGCATTATGAATCCCGTTAGAGATCACGACCACGAATTTAAATAACACCCAAAGATATGA
>JBBTYM010000096.1:0-1875 GCA_038061765.1 Patescibacteria group bacterium | reverse complement strand
CCCCACCCTTGCGCCGGCCGCGCCATAAACCCCTCCCATCCCGTGGAAATGGAATGCAGGCGTGTTTGTACCGTGGTATCGGCAAACGAAATAGACGAAAAACGCTTGACCGACTGATACACGCCCCTGCCCTCAAACATCACCACTGCAAGCAACGCGAGTACAAGTACAAGCGCCCCCCATTTTACATGCTCCTTTTTTATAAATGCTGCGCCCGCCGGTCTGAAAAAATACGCGACAAGAAGTGTCACACACGCCACCGCAAGCGCAACGACCGCTCCGCGCGTGCCGGTAAAATAAATAATAGCTACGTTAAGCGCAAGCGAACCTGCCGCACATGCGCGAAAGAAGGAGTGCTTATCTTTCACCAACAACATCAGCGCGAAAAATACGGCAAATATAAGATACCCCGCGACAAATGCCGCGTTGCCGATAGTAGAATCGATCCGGTCGATTCCTGCGTGATAAAACCACTCCATGCCAAGCTTCTGGCCTACACCATATAAACTCACCAGTGCGCTCGCGCCCACCGACGCGCGCAAAAGCCACAGCCAATCCCTTGGCGACACAAATATCGACTTCACTATCACATAGAGCACCACGAAATGCGCCATATTGACCACCGAGAGCATCCGCTCGTATGTACCAAAAAAACTTCTCATAGGGTTTGCGCCGAGCGCGGAGGCAAGCACATATACGCCGAAAAACGCGAACACAAACCTTGTGAGCGTATCGAATTTCGGCATATACTTTTTATCAAGCGTAACCACCACGATATAAAAGAACAGTGCGACCGTAACCGCGAGCTGAAAAAACAGCGTCTTTGGCACGATAAAAGGAAAGAAAAATGGCGCGGAAAGCACCAGCGGTGAAAACAGCGAGGCGAATATCCCTCCCTTTGCTATATTTACATACATTTTTTTCGCCTCCTCTCTGTTCATATGTTTTATTGCGCCGCCTGTGCCGCCCGTGCGTACCACTCCTCTGCCTCTGCAAGCATGCCTCGCTTTTCATATTGTTGTGCGAGCCAACCCATTTCTTTTTCACTCATCAGCGGAAGCCCGTTGCGTACGCCTTCATCAAACGCGCGAAATGCTTTGTCTTCATCCCCCCGCAAGCTATAGACAATAAATGTAATACGGTAAAAATCGTAAAACTTTTTGCTTTTTGCTATCCCCTCTTCTGCCAGCGCGGCCGCGATATCGTAATCGCCTTTGATCAACGCGCGCTGTGCAAACACCAAAGGCATCTCAAGCCGGTCGGGCGCGAGCGTCTCCGCTTGCGCAAGTGTACGCTCAACGCGTTCATCATTTTTTGCGGTAAGAAGAGTTTGAATGTTATAAAGCTTTCCAAGCGTGCTATACGCAAGATAATCATGAGGATGTTGCTGGATATATGCTTTGAGCTCACGCATGGCAAGCGGAAGAAGCTCGTCGGTGAATGCCTGCGGCGACTGTCTTCCGAACGTCTGGTAAAACCCAAGCGCATATGCGGCAAGCGATTTTTGAGCCGTGCCTTTCCCGTATGTGAAAAGGCCGAGCGCCCACTCATATGTTTCTGTTGCCGCAGAAAGCGCATCGCTTGGTTCCTCCTCCCCAATGTGCTGACGCAGATCATCCGCATCAGAAAGCGCCTTATTGGCGCGCATGGGGCTTATATTCACCGTCCACCCCACATACGCGAGCGCGCACAATACTATGAGTGCAACCGCTATAAAAGGAAACGTGAGCGGTTCTTGTGTGGCGCGCGATACATGGGGGTGATCTTCGCTTGTGTGCGTAGTGCGTGCGGCGACATACGCAAACACCAAAAAGAGCGGAAGGAACGATGTCAGCGTATCCATATTGAAAAATCCCTGCACACCATATGCCGCCG
>JBBTYM010000095.1:0-1360 GCA_038061765.1 Patescibacteria group bacterium | reverse complement strand
TTATTATCGTTCTTTTTTAATTTCGGCACTAGCCCATAAAAACAAAAAAAATGCCGTTATTCTGGCCTGCTTGGCTACCTTGGGAGCCTTCATTCAAACAGCCCTCCGATTCCCGGACCGCCTCCGTGGAGAAGGATTTGCTGGTCATCGATGCAGGTTTGGCAAACCTTACCATACTCTGCATCGAGGCTTTCTATAAAAACATTTGACGACGCGTGGCATCGTGGACATACAGAGATCATTTTCCGCTCTCTGCCCGCACACCGTGGGCAGAGATTCTTACCATCCCGCAAACTCGGGATGAAGGCGCTCGAATATTTTCCCTCGCACTGGGAGCACTCAAGCATCTCTTTCCCGTAGCGCATGATACTCCTTGCCACAAGGAGTATCATGACGATGGCGATAAATAGCGTCACGTCAACAATCAATCTTTCCATTTCTTCCTCCTTTTAAGGGTTTCGGCGTGCGCCGTATGTATCAAATCTATATTATGTACATTTTCAATGTTCAGGTTTTCATTATATCACACTAAAACAGCTTTGTCAACCGCCCCTGCCTATGCTAACATGAGCCCTATGCTCACCGTATACAACTCACGCACCAGAAAAAAAGAGATATTTCGCCCACGCAAAGGCAAACGCGTGCAGATGTTCGTCTGCGGCATCACGCCGTACAACTCCGCGCATATTGGTAACATCAAAACCTATATTAATTACGATGTCATCGCGCGCTATCTGCGCGCGCGCAAATACACGGTGTTTTATCTCCAGAACGTCACCGATGTCGACGACAAGATCATCAATGCCGCCAAGGCGCAGGATAAAAATTGGAAAGAAATTCCCGATCTGTATTTCTCTGAATTTCTCGCGGTGGGAAAAAAACTAAACATTGACCAAGTATCGAAATACGCGAAAGCGACGGACTTCATACCCGAGATCATCGCGCAGGTGGCGCGTCTTATCAAAAAGGGATATGCGTATGAAAAGAACGGGAGTGTGTATTTTGAAGTGAAGAAATTCAAGGACTACGGCAAGCTCTCCGGCCAGAACCTCGCGAAACTGCATACATCGACACGACTCGAACAAGACGAAAATAAAAAACATCCGTACGACTTCGTGTTGTGGAAAGCGCGGGGAGAGCATCCGCCAGCTGGCGGAGAAAAATACGAGCCGTCGTGGCAATCGCCGTGGGGCAAAGGAAGGCCGGGGTGGC
This sequence comes from Patescibacteria group bacterium, assembly GCA_038061765.1. Lineage (GTDB taxonomy): Bacteria > Patescibacteriota > Minisyncoccia > GWC2-36-17 > WO2-46-25 > MEYI01. The sequence continues at coordinate 148 of JBBTYM010000095.1, read as the reverse complement.
ATATTGAAGACACCGCTATTTCGGAACATTTCTTCGGCCCGCAATATGACCTGCATGGCGGCGCGGGAGAATTGAAATTCCCCCACCACGAAGCAGAGATTGCCCAGCAAGAAAGCGCGTCCGGTAAAAAGCCGTTCGTGAAATATTG
>JBBTYM010000094.1:0-2332 GCA_038061765.1 Patescibacteria group bacterium | reverse complement strand
TATTCCTTTTCCTTATTTTTGGTTTGCTTCAGAAGCGTCTCCTTCCCGCTTTTTTGATCGGTGACGATCTCACGCTGACTTTTTAATTCATCCTCCAAGGTATCAAGGGAATTTTTCTCCTTCTCCTGCGATTCCTTAAATGACTCCATTTCTTGTTTGAAACTCCGAAGATCGCTGAGATTTGCCTGCACTTCACGCTGGATGTCAACGAGATATTGCTGTTGGCTGAACACATCGGAAAATGTGTCTGCCGAAAGCACCAAGGAAAGCAAACTCGTATCATCGCGCGAATTCAGCGCGCGGATCATATGCGCAAGCCGTTCTTTCGAGATTGTGATCTCTCCTTCTTTTAACAATATCTGATTATTGAGCTCTTCGATCCGCACGTCCGTTTCAAATATCTTGGTCTGCGTTTTCTTAATGGTGATGGTCAATCCGTTGATCTCTTTTTCCACCCGCGCGATCTCGCCTTTAAGCGACGTGCTTGCCTGCTTGGTCACATCTAGCTGGCCCTGATACTGCGCGTTCTTCTTCTCCAATTCCTTTATCTCGTTTTCCTTTTCTGCGATCTGTTGTTTGAGGTCGTCGATCAGCGACGCATGAGAACCGCTCGCCATAAAAAACACCGCGGCACATACCGCCACGGCACACAGGGATATTATTCTACGGTCGAATGGTGCGTTCATGGCTTTACATTATAATAAAGCATCAGATGCGAGACGCGCTGAGTAGTAATGTGCCAAGCCGCGCCTGTGCGGCCCGTATTCGTTTTATTGTTTCCTCTTTCCCGAGAACGTCGGCGATCTCAACAGGACCGGGAGACGCTTCCTGTCCCGACAACGCCACGCGCACCGGCCAATATGCCTCGCCGTTTCCAAATTCCGCCGCAACCGTGCCAAGCGCATTTTTGATCGCGTCGGCGGTAAAGTGAGCGGCGTCCACCACCTCAAGTGCTGCGCATGATGCCGCGATGCTTTTTATAATCGTCGCCGCGTCGCTCTTTTTCCACACCAGCGTTTCTGCGGCATACTCCGGAAGCGCAAAGAAAAATGCCGAAAGCGAAACGATGTCCGACAATTTCTTCAGACGCTCTTTTTCAAGCGCTACGATCTTTTTCACCTTCTCCATATCTGCTGATGCATCCACCACTCCTGCTTTTATAAGATATGGAAGACACAACACACAAAGCTCCTCATTTGATTTTTGCCTGATATAATACGCGTTGAACCAATCAAGCTTTTGAATATTAAATACCGCATTCGATGTATTAATATGCCCGATATCAAACTGCGCAATAAGGTCATTGAAAGAATAAAATTCTTTCTCACCGCCCGGATGCCACCCCAAAAATGCAAGAAAATTCCCAAGCGCCTCCGGGAGATACCCTTCATCGCGATATTCAAGAATAGACGCCGCGCCATGTCGCTTTGAAAGCTTACTTTTATCAGGGCCTAAAATAAGCGGGAGATGAGCGTAGATGGGCGTGTGAAACCCCAACGCCTCCTGAATAAGTATTTGCTTGGGGGTATTGGAAATGTGATCTTCTCCTCTGATAACGTGGCTGATACTCATCAGCTCATCGTCAATCGCGGCGGTGAAATTATAGAGCGGCTCATCGATGCCTTTTGCAATGGTAAAATCACCGATGAGATCTGTATCCACCTCGATCTTGCCTTTCACGCTATCAACGAACGCGAGTTTTTTTGCAATAGCCCGAAACCGGATGACCGACGACATTCCGTTTTTTATCCTCTGTGCCGCCTCGCTCTTTTCTAACCCCGCACACACGCCGGAATACTTCGGCGGGATGCCGCTTGCAAGAATATAACTTTTCTGCGCTTCAAGCTCTTCTTTCGTGCAAAAACAATGATACGCGAGGTCGCGCTCAAGCAAGAGCTCAAGATGCGTACGATACAGGTCTTTTCGCTCGCTTTGCCGGTACGGACCGTACGGACCGCCCACATCCGGTCCCTCGTCCCATGTCAGCCCGAGCCATGTAAAGCCCGCGATAATATTCTCCTCAAACCGCTTTTCGGAACGTACCGCGTCGGTGTCTTCGATGCGCACAATAAATACTCCATTGTGCTTTCGCGCGAATAAAAAATTAAACAGCGCCGCGCGCGCGGTACCCACGTGCAAAAACCCCGTCGGACTTGGGGCGATGCGCACGCGCACCGGTTTTGAGATTATTGCTTCCATAAAAAATGACAATTAACTAAGAACTTATAACTCATAACACGGGTATCAAGCGGAGCAGAAATTTGTTAGTTGTTATCAGTTATTAGTTGTGTGTTGTTTATAATACCCCGCGCAGTTGCAATATTTCCTTTGC
>JBBTYM010000093.1:0-2457 GCA_038061765.1 Patescibacteria group bacterium | reverse complement strand
GTCCAGCGGAGCGATAGCGTAGTCGTGGCTTCCGTTAAGATAAAAGAAAGGGTCGCAGGCGACGGCAGAACATCGCCAAGCAAAACGCACGCTTCATAATTCACGGTTTTGAGAAAAAAAATGGCCCCGGCGATACGGTCGCTCGGGGGTCTTTTCGTGCTTCTCTGTGTATGCCGGTACGATTACGCCGCTTCCTTTTCTACGCTTTTTTCTTCGGCCGCTTCCGCCGCGGTACTTATTTCCTTTGCCTGTTGTTTCGGCTTGCCAAACCCAAGTGCCATGCGGTGCTCTTTGCTCGAAACGGATTGCACATAAAAACCATACGTTTTTCCGGTTTCTATCGTCTTTCGCATCTGTTCATCCGTGCCAAATTCTGAAATATGACACAATCCCTGAATGTCGCCGGCAACGCGCACGAATGCACCGAACGGATTTAATTTCACGACTGCTCCCTGTATCACGTCCCCTTTCTTGAATTTCTCATCGACGTCTTTCCACGGGTCGGCCTTGAGTGCCTTGATCGAAAGAGAGACCTTATCACTATCCAGCGAGATGATCTTTGCTTTTACTTTGTCGCCCACCTTGAAGGTGTCTGCGGGGTTTTCGATAAGCTGCCAATCGAGTTCAGAAATATGCACGAGTCCTTCGAGCTCATTGATGCCCTCGCCCGCCTCCGCGCTCGCGGTGAATTTCACGAACACGCCGAAATTCACGACGCCCGAGACTTCGCCTTCAACGACGTCGCCCACTTTGTATACGGAAAGGATCTTTTTGAGATCGTCGTCCTGCGCTTCTTTTTCAGATACGATCAGTTTGCCGTCGGTCTGGTTCACGTCGATGATCTTCACTTTGAATTTCTGGCCGGCGAATTTCTGGAGTTCCATCAATATCTTTGATTTGTCGCCGCCATCCACGCGCGGATAATGCTTGGTCGCGAGCTGCGACACCGGCATAAACGCGGGAATGTTGTTGATCTCCGCCATGAGACCTCCCTTGTTCGCTTCTTTGATTTCCACTTCAATAACCTCGCCCGTGTCTTTTTTCTTGATCAAGTCGTCCCACGCGAGCGTGTAGCCGGCATCTTTCAATGAAAGCTCGATGAACCCGCGGTCGTTTTCAAGTTCTACCACTTTCGCGGAGATCGCATCGCCGATATTCATCTTCCTGATGATATCTGATGCTTCGCGAAATTCCCTGCCGTACACGATGCCGACGCCGAGCGCGCCGAAATCGGCATAAAGCGTCAAGCTCTCTTTATTTGCCACCGTGCCGGTGATCACGTCGCCCACTTTCGGCAGTTTTGAGGCGCCCGCTTTCAGCGCCTCTTCCATGAGGGCCTTGATGTGCGGATTCTGTACCAGATTTTGTCCCACGATTACATTCTGCATAAAGCAAGGTTCACTGTAGCAGATTCTCTTGCTCTGCGCAAGGGTTCCGGGCATCTATTGACTTTTAAGCAAAGAAATTGTATAATGTTGCCACAAAAGTGGCTAATACGCTTTTTTGATATATACGACAGAAACGACAAAAAGACGGTCTTTGACAATAAAATAACCTAGAATAAGAGGGGGAGGAAAGAATGGCGAATATCATCTTCACGCTCGCATTTATCGTGTTTGTGGTGGGAATACTGGCATGGCTGTTTCTGTATCTCATCCCACCCAACACCATCGCGATCCCGGTGTTTCTCGGGGGGGAACGACTCAACCACATCATGCAGGAAGGGCTTCGTGTATACGCTCCCTTCTGTCAAACGATCCAGTATGAGATCGGTCCGCGGCCGCGCATACCGCTCGACATCTCTCTCAACGTGTTCGACGATCAGATAAAAGCACAAGGAGAGATCGGGTTCCAGTTACTCCGACCAGATGAAATGGAAAAGAAAATGGGCGACTTAAAAATCGCCTGCGTCGAGCAAGAGAAGAACTATCTCATCCTCTACGACAGGCGTCAGCCCCAGCTTGAAAACGATGCGCGGGCTCGTTTAAAAGAAATGCTTGATGAACAACTCTCCCGTATCCCCGCCGAATGTGCTCTTTCAAAAGAACTCAACGATGCGGTACAGCTTGCGGTAGTAAAAGGCATCAAGTTCAAAGAAAAGCCGGACGGCAAGACCGCCGAACAAAAGATCATCGACATAGTAAAAGCGTACAAAAAAAACTATGTTGAAAAACTGCTGGTTCGCGGCGTCGCCGCCACAGACATACCAGAGATTCCCGAGCCCTCGGAAAGAGACCTTCCCGACCACGATACGAACATACGTGGCCTTGAACGGATATTCCTCGAGGATTACGGCGCGCACCTCATGATCGCCACACTCGCACTCGAACCGAACGCCGACACCGCAAAGACAAGAAGCAAGTTGCGTCAACGCGAGATCGAACGCGACATCGAGCGCATGGACACCGAGCTGGTGGTGTCGCAGATCGCGACGCTCATAGATACTATGAAAGCAAA
>JBBTYM010000092.1:0-1331 GCA_038061765.1 Patescibacteria group bacterium | reverse complement strand
AAGAGTCGGCTTGTGAAAGGTTAGCGCTTCCGAGAATCACATATCTATCCGCCAAAGGTAGTAGGGGGCTCAACATTTTCAAGACGCGACGCCCCGCAAACGCTGCAAGAGTTTAATTCAGGCACAATCGCCAAAACCGCTCATGTCACATCACCAGGGCTTGGTTTGCCTATCGGATCGCGCTCCGTTCGCGAACCCTGATTGAATCGGTGGCGCAGCCTCTTTGTTGAAGGTTCGCTCTCTGCGCTTTTTGCAGACCTCTGACCTGTCGTTTCAAAACGAGCGGTTTTGGCGACTGTGCCTCGGGGTCTTATTTATAGCGCTTGCTACACGGCACGGCATAGAACAAGGTTTACGCGCTGCGGGCGCGACCTAAAGGTCGCGTCCTCGGCCCTGCGCGCCGCAGATCGCTGCACCCGCCCCCCTATGGGGGTTAATTGGCGGGTTCGCGAGGCGCTCCGGGCACATGCGCTCCACGGAAGTCGCATAAAGCCTGATTGAAAGCACTTTACACCCGCGAGTGCGCACGTCGACGTAAACCTACCGTTGTCGGCAATAACAGCTCTCTTTTCATTCTACTGGATTAAATTATTGACACCACATAAAATGTGGTGTATATTGTTCTTGTGACTCGGACTTTTGTTCGAACGAAGCTATTTGACAAACAAGCCGAGGCTGCGGGACTTACAGAGGAAAGAGTGCGCAAGCTTGAGGAACATTTGCTGAAAATGGGCTGTCGAGATGGAACGCATATTACGTCAAATATCTGGAAGACCCGCTGGTCGCTTGAAGGAAAGGGTAAAAGTGGTGGCGTCAGAATTTACTATTTCGATTACATAGAGATCAGTCATACTTTTATGCTTTTGACCTATCCGAAATCAGAAAAAGATAACTTGAGCAAGGCTGAAATCAGCGAATTAGCCAAATTCGTTAAGGAGATTAAGAATTAGTACGGTATTTAAAGACCTAAAAGCTAGTCTGTCGGAGGTGAAGGGCTTTGTTGAAGGTAAGACTCAACTCAAGAAAAGAGTGTTGTCCATAAAGCCTGTGCCAAACTACAAGGCTAAAGATATTGTCCGCATACGTAATAAAATAGGTGCCCCGCAAGTAGTTTTTGCCGAAATCCTTGGTACTCACAGACGCACCATTGAAGCCTGGGAAAGTGGCCAAAATTCACCTAGCGGTGCTGCGGCACGTCTACTGCAGATTTTAGACGAAAAGACGGACTTAGCCGAAAATTACTTATACGCCAATCATACAAATTGACGCTGTTACTGCCGACAACAAAATTTACCTGCTGCGCTCGCTGCGGTGCCGTAGCTCCTCGCGTG
>JBBTYM010000091.1:0-13919 GCA_038061765.1 Patescibacteria group bacterium | reverse complement strand
AAAAAACCCCCCGCGAAATAGCGGGGCAGGGGGGGGTGCCCGGTTTAATTTTTTAAACCGAGAAAGACGACGAATCCAGTTACAAGAACGCCAAGGTACAAGGCGAGACACATATAAGCGAGCGGGCGGTGATACGCTTTGTACTCGCTTTTACCGGTGATCTTGAAGCGGAGTAAGATAAGGAGCACGGCAAACGGAATTACGAAAGAAAGATGAAGAAAATACAGCCAATCGTGCCGCATGCCGCCTTTCATCCATGCAAAGGCCCTGACCGAAACGACGCCCGCCACAAGTGCCAGGAGCGCGATATTTATACAACGCGTATGAAGTGTTACATATGCGTCTTCTTGGTTGGCGTGTCTCGCGTAGCGTACTCCAAGAAAGAAAACGGCTGTTACTACTACGAAAAAGCAAAGCGCGACATTTCCCAGAAAGTGCATACCGTAACTCCTTTTTATGTTTAATTGTTAAAGGGCGATCGTTTAAAAAAATACTGTATTCAACCTAAAGCACGGTGTGCTGAAAGTCAAATAAAAAAGGGGCGAATCGTTTTTTTGATTCGCCCCTTATGCTTGCTCTATGATGAGCTACTTCTTGTTGTCCGACGGAAGCATGAGGAACGTTCCTCCTTGCTTATCTCCGCCGAGCATATATACCGGCAGTTTGCCGTCCCACTTCATCAGGTACTGCTGTTTGATGAGGGCCGGAGTGAGTGAGGCCGCCACTTTAGTATTGTAATTCGTCTCAGCTTCACCTCTGAGGCGGGTCGCATCGGCCTGCCCTTTTGCTTCTTCGCGTGCCGCATCACCTAGGCCCTTGGCGGTGGCCGCGGCAATTTCTGCCTGCCGCTGCGCTTGGATCAGTTCGTAGCGCTTCTGCTCGGCTTTTTGTTCCTCGATCTGCTTGGCCTCGATCGCCTTTGCATACGTCTCATCGAACTTGATGTCGGCAAGGGACGCTTCTTTCAGCTCTATCTTGTATTTAGCGAGCCACGCCGCAAGATCTCTCTGCACATCTGCTTTAATGAGCGGACGCTTCTGGAGAATCTCGACGGCATTGTGGTTTGCTGTGTTTGCTTTCAGTACTTCCTGAGCAGCCGGATCAAGGATAATAGATGCATATTCAAGACCGACGGACTTATACATCTCGGGCGCACTATCTGGCATAAGGCGGTAATTGAGCGCCATCTTTACATGGACTACTTGGAGGTCCTTTGAAGCTGCACTGTAGTCCGCCTCATGTTTGGTCACTCTCGTGTCCATCATTACCACTTCATAAAGCGGATTCCACACGACATTCAGACCTTCTTTCAGGGGAATAGAATCTACTTCCCCGAAGAGAACTTTCACTCCCACGTGACCAGCCGGGATCACTCGAAAGATAGAAAATAAAAAAACGAGAGAGGGAATCCCGATGCCTGTGATGAGAACGATCGTCGATGCTAACTTGAATGCCGTTGCGAGGGCACCACTCTTTTGGGCTCGCGCCTCAAATGAAATGCGTTTCAAGACCTTAAACCCCACAATCCCCACTAACACCATGATCGCTGCAAAAATCAGCTTCCCCATTTGCTATCCTCCCTGTGATTTTCTATGATTCTGTCTTTGCCGGTATTGGCCCCCAAACCATGATCTCCTCTCTTTTTTAAATGAGCTAATGCACTTTTGTTCTTTTTCAAAGAGTTGCCTAAGAACGTAGCATATTATAATTTACTTGTCAAGATAAAAAGTTTTTCGAGGAAGCAGGGAAGTGAGAAAAAGCGAAGAATCAATCACAAAATCACGCGTACGCGTGATTTTGTGATAATTGTATTACAAATTTTATATAAGATTAAGATAAGAAAAGCCCCGCAAAAAGCGGGGCGTATATCAATACGCGGAGAACAAGGCATTACTTTTTTATATTACGGATGCTTGAGCGAGCGCGTAAGTTCTTGGCAGACGCCGCACGCATCGCATCCGCAACTTAACAGCGTTGCCATAGAAGCAAGCCGTCTGCCGAGGATCTGGGCGACTTTTTTATCCATATCGGTCATCTCGCGCTTACCGCTTGCAGAGATAAATATTGCACCATATGGGCTTCCTGCATCAAAATCGTGCGCATCGCTCTGGATCGGATAGGGAATGCCGACAGGGATCATGCCGAGGTTGAGTAAGGGGATGATGAGCGAGATCAGTGCCGCTTCTTCGCCGCTGTGCAGACCGTGGCCGACGCAAAATACGGCGGCGGGTTTGTTGACGAGTTTTTGTTGACGCCATACATCAGTGAGTTGGTCGAGGAAATGTTTTACCTGTGAGGCAAATGAGCCGAAATGCACCGGCGTGCCGAATGCGACGCCATCGGCTTCAATAAGGTCATCGATGGTCGCTTCCGGGAATTCCTTTTCGATCGCGTCCATGCGCGCGGCGCGTTCGGGGTCGTTCCCCAGTGTTTCCCGTGAAAGTATTTCAGGGATGCGCTTGAGTGATACCTCCGCGCCTGCGATCGCTTCCGCGCCTTTGGCAATTTCCTTCGCGAAGTCAGCGGTGCATCCGCCGCGGGTATAAAACAATACGAGTATTTTTATTTTTTTTTTTTCCATATATTAGTGTTTTAAAAATGCTTCGTATATAAAAAACATAACAATAACAAGCGCTCCAATGCAGGAAATGATCGTGAGCTTCCATGCGCTTCGCGAGAGGGTTCTTGCTTTGAGCTCATCAATAGGAGTAGGCATAAACGAAAAAATGATAGCGATCACGGTGAATACAACGCCCGCAAGGACGCCTTTCCCGATCCAATGGTGAGAGAACATCAACTTTAACCAATTTTTCAGCGGTAGATACAGGTCTGCGGTAACGGTAATGCCGGTAATAAAGGTAACCGAAAATGCCGCGGCGCATAACGCCGCTCGAGTAAGTTTAAAACGAATATTTGAGAGTTGCATAAAGTTATCGTACTGCTCCGGAAATAATAATACCCGAAAGCGCCATAATAGCGCCAAGCACGACGATCGTGCCCACGAGCCATGTCAGCGCCTTTTTTAGCGGCGCTTCCGCTTCAAGATGTTCGCCTGCCAGTAAAAGAGCGACAAGCATTGCCGCAGAAAGAAATGGGAGAAAAAGAAAAAGATGCTCCTTTGCTTCCATGAAAACTGAATGTCCCCACGGGTACTGTCCTTTCTGGATGATCGGCTTTACCGCTTTACCGTAATAGATCGCGTAATAATATCCGCCGATGACCCATGAGGCAATGAATGAGACAAGGCCAATGGCGCTTGACCATTTTAAAAATCGCACGGGAAGTTTTTGTTTGAGCATATTCATCCATACGCCAGCACATGCAATAACGCCGACAACGCCGAAGATGACGTGAATCGCAAGTAATGTTTTAAAGAGTGTACTCATGAGGAAGCAGGAGGAATCGGTTTAAGATATATTTTCCTGATGATATGGAGGACAAATGCAACCATAAGCACCGCGCCCGCATATGACGCGAGTATGGTGAAATATGACGCATCGATGCCGCGCCATGCGCCAAGCATCAAAGCACCATACCACGAGGTGAACGAAAGCGCGCTCCCGAGCCATAACGGCATCTTTTTTATTTGCAGTAACAATGCGTTGAAAAAAATGATGGCGGTCAACGTGAGCTTTGCCAGAAAACGGGGGTCATAGAGCAGTTCTGTGCGCCCGCCAATGCGATACAGCACAAAAAAACCGAAGCCGGAAAGAATAAGCAGGGCCATGCCGATACGCAGTACGCGATAGGTCGCTTTTAAAAAGTCGCCTTCTTCGGGGTCAACGTGTCCGTCTTTGAGCGCTTTGAGATAGAAAAACTCGGCGAATGTCGCGCCACCGACGCCCAAAACCGTGCCGATGATGTGAGAAAATGTAAGGAGAAATTGCCAGCTCATATATTGATTATACGACAGTGTGCGCCATTTGCACAACAGAAATTAGCACCCAAGCTCGCCTGCGCCGCACGGAGAAGGAAGCTCGCGCACTTTCGGCGTGCCGGGTTCTTTGCCCTTCGTGATGTAATCTTCCGCGCGCGTGGTGCGCCATTCATGCTCATGGTTCCACAGCGTCCAGAAGTGCCGCCATTCGTTCCAGCCGATGCCAAGGTGCTTCACAAAAATATCGTTTTCGGCGAGTATTTTTCCGATCTTACGCCCCGTCATACACGGCGTGCTGTAGCAGTATACGATAATATCTTTGTCTTTGGGCAGGGCGCGAAACGCTTCCACGATACGATCTTTTTCTTCATATACCGAGGTGTTGGGGTCTCGGTATGCGTAAATATTTATCGCGCCGATGATGTGTTCTTTTTCGTATTCCTGCGGACTGCGAAGATCAACGAGGATGAACGATTGGTCGCCTTTGTCCATTTTCCCTCGCAGACCGTGCGGGCTCACGTGCACCGCATTTTCGACAAGATAGAATTCTTCGATGAGCTGTTTGGTCGTCGGCGCGGCGGCCGGTTGCGGTTGGCGTATCACGATAAGCGTAAATGCGCCGCCTGCGATGCCGCCGATAACCGCCGAAAGGATGATTGTTTTTAGTGTTTGGTTCATTGTGTTTTAGAAATCGTCTCTGCAACCGCTGTCTTAAAGTCGTCGTAAGAGCGCGGCGTGTCGAGTTTTTTCCCGTTTAAGAAAAACATCGGCGTGCCGTTCACTTTTGCGCGCAGGCCGCTTTTTTGTTGCGAGTCAACTTTATCGATAACTTCGTCCGAGTCGATATCGGCGACGAACTGCCCGCGGTCAAGCCCGAGCTTTTCCGCGTACCCAATGAATGTGTCTCGCGCGTCGTTTTTTGACGACCATTCTTTCTGCGTTTCAAATATCATATCGTGCATCTCCCAAAATTTGCCTTGCTTGCCCGCTGCTTCGGCCGCGTACGCGGCAAGCGCCGCGTGTTTGTGTTGCTTCAATGGGAAGTGGCGATACGCAATGGCGATCGTTCCTTCAAAGTCCTGCGCGAGCTGTTTCACGAACGGTTGATATGCCGCGCACGCGGGGCATTGAAAATCGCTGTATTCAATGAGGATCGTTTTTGCATCCCGCGCACCTTTCACATTGTCATTTTCAGCAAGAGTGTTTATAGAGAACGGGGATGACTGTTGCTCCAGCGCTTCCGGTCGTTCCGGCGCGAAAAAGAAATAATAACCGGCTCCCGCGGCAACGGCTATTACGAGCCCGAATACGATGAGGTTTTTCATAAATAAGCTAGGACTTCCGCATGTGGCGCACTGCTTCGTTGCCTTCGTCGCTTCCACACTCACCGTATACTGTATACGCCTCGCGTGTTCGCTTCTTGGCGCCTCGCATTGCATCCACATCCGGAGGTCCTATAAGCGCCTTTGATTATTCTAGTATCGTAGCATTTTTTTGTTCAGCCGTGAAGCAGGCGAAATGCGACGATACCGAATGTAACCGCGACGTTGAGCGACTCTTTTTTCCCCTGCATGGGGATTTCAAGGATAGTATCTGTTCGTTTCAGCAGAGAAGGCGAAAGCCCATTTACTTCATTGCCGACCACAAGCGCGGTGTGCGGGAGTTCTTTTTTGGTGAGACGCATTTTATTGTAGGGGATAGACCGTGCGTGCTGTTCAATGGCATATATCGCAAACCCCTCTTTTTTGAGTTTTTTGATAAGCAATGCGGTTGATCTCGCTGTTTCCCACGCCACGGTGCGCTCTGCGCCAAGCGCCACTTTTGCGATTTCTTGGCGCGGCTTGCCAAAGCGGTCCACGGGCGCGGGCGTGATACCACAGAGGTATATTTTTGAAATGCCTGCCGCATCCGCGGTCCTGAACATAGAGCCGACATTGTGCGCACTGCGTATGTTGTGGAGTATTGCGATCATACTATCGCATTATATGCACACTTATATAGAAAAGAAAAACACCACCCGAGTTGCTTGAGTGGTGTTTTGGTTTGTGACAGAGCTACTGATTCCTGCCGAATATATCTATGTTTGGAGACAGTAGCCCTCTTGTTTCCATGCGAGCGTAGATCGGCTGTGAAATGAGTTTGAGTATTTCTTCAAAAAGAACCATGACAAGCGCATCTGCTTCTGCGTCGGTCCTTTTGAACGCAGAGATCATTGGAAAAACCCCGTAAATGAATTCCCCGCCCCCGCCGTAGGCAGGAGCAGGAGCGCTTCCGAAAGGCCCGATCATTATTTCTTCAACCGTATATCCCTCTTGTCTCTCTGCAAAGTAAGTCAGTATTCTTTTCATGAAGTCAAGATGGAAAAGATGGAGCGGAATCCCGTGGTTCTCCTTGGAGTGGTGAAAGCTTTTTATGATTTCTTTGATAAGCTTTTTACTGCCCTCATCCATCCATTCCTTTTTCATTTTTCAACCCTCCCTCTATTTGAAGTGTTTTTTATAATGTGCAATATGCCGCTATTTAATATGCTTTAGGTCATTTTGTCAAGCACACTGCGTCCCGCTGATCGTGAGCGTTGTCGCTTATAAAAGCGTTTTGAGATCGAACAAGGGGTCTGAAAGTTTATCCTTATCGTTTTCCATGTTGGCACTTTTTTCAATCAGCTTTGCGATCACCGCGAGTTCTTTGGTGTTGTTGATCATCGTTGCGCCAATGATCTTTCCGCTTTTTATAATAATACGCGAAAGAGAATTGCCATCTGCCGAGTCGCGGGTAATATGCACGCCTCCTTCCGCGGGGCGTACGTTGCCTGCAAACGCGATGGTAATGCCAAATCCGCTTGTTACATAAAACGATACGAGGCGGAACTCTGTTTTTTCTCCGCACATAGCGCGAGCGGCAATTTTGCCTTGCATCTGTGCGTTTGCCCAATTGCCGAGCTGTATCTGCTCGCCGAGAATAAGGTCGTTAAATTCCGCGCTGTCGCCGGCGACCCATACATCGGGCGCGCTTGTTGCAAGATATTCATTTGCGAGGATGCCTCGGTTTACCTGTATGCCCGCGTTTTTTATCCATTCAAACGGGCAATAGGTCCCGATGCCGACGATAATCATATCGCAAGGAAGCATGATGTCGTTGTGGAGGATGACTCCTTGCGCGGCAACGTTTCCTACTACTTCTTTTACCAGAGAATTGCGTAAAATTTTCACACCGCTGCGCTCCAGTGCCGCTTCAATGAGCGCGCCGGAGTGCTGATCAAGCACGGGGTCCCAAAAGTGCGGTTTGCGTAAGATAAGCGTTACCTCAATGCCGGCAAGTCGGAGCATATCGCACATTTCAAACCCGATAAATCCGCCACCCACAATGACTGCGCGTTTCGCGGATTTTACTTTCGCAATGATCTGTTTTGCATCATCAAGCCCGTGAAGATAAAAAACGTTTTGCTTTTCCGCGCCCGTAACCTCCCAATTCCGTATGCTGGCGCCGGTCGCAAGAAGTAGTTTGTCATATGCGATATTCGTACCGTCATCGAGCGTCACTGTTTTTGCCGCAGTATCAAGCGTGGTTGCTTTCCTGCCAGCCATAAGCGTGATATTGTTTTTCGCGTACCAATCCTCCTGCTTCAGCCATATCTGGTCGAACGGTATCTTTTCAAGGAAAAAATTCGGCTTTGAAAGCATGACGCGCGAATACAGTCGATATGGTTCGTCGGATATGATGGTGCATGAGCCCGCAGGGTCAAGCTGGCGGATCGTTTCTGCGGCTGTGGTGCCCGCAACGCCGCCGCCGATGATGAGATACTTAACTTTTTCCATTACGGGTATACCTGTGTGCCGTCTTCGTCATAAAGAAATATTGCGCGCGTGGGGCATGATTGCGCCGCGGTAAGAAGCGTGTCGTCTGAAACCGCCTCGTCCTCGAGTGTGTTTTTCTCCGCAGGGTCGGCGCTTTTCACACCGCCTTTGAGTTTGATGATCGCTTTATTCTCCGCGTCGAGTTCAAACACGGTGTCCGCCGACAGCACGCAGCTTGCCGCGCCGATGCATAAGTTTCTCTCTACCACAATCTTTTTTATTTTCGCCATAACAAAATGTTAATGATTTCTGCCTTCGATTATACCGCATGAAACGCAAAACAAAAAGCCGGGTCTGATTATCCAGACACCGGCTTGGCGCTTTAAAGCTACTTGTGAAATACCATCTTTTGCGAAGACGGTATTTCCGAAATTTCGAGAATCCCTCCTTCAATGGGATTTCCGTGCAGTTCATTCGTGGGGAGGGCATATAACCTAACTTCTTGACCCTCCTTCAGTAAAAGATAAGAGATGGAATTTGCATCGGTGACAAAAGAGGCATCCATTGCCATCTTGATAACCGTGTATTTTCCCGGCTCAATGGAGCGGAGGGGGGTTCCTCTCACGGTATTGTCCGCCCGTACGAAAGTACCGGCGATAATAAACCCAATTCCTATACCCATAAGAATTCCATAGGATATATATCTGTCAGGCTTTTTCTTTATAGCTGCACCTGCCGCTATAAAGAAAAGAACTCCAGCGAGTATTGAACAAATAAATAAGAACATTTACTCCTCCTTTCGCTCAAGTGAGCGTTTGAATTGCTTATTTTTTAAAGAACAGCCCCTATTTTTTCTTGTTGCGCATTATATGGCAAAAACACATATCTGTCAAGTCAAAACAAAAAGCCGGGTCTGATTATCCAGACACCGGCCTTAGCAATGAATTGTTTCAACTGCCTCTCAACGCACCCGCGTATTTTGCTGAACGAAGCTATTATACAGCCACGCGAACAGATATGTTCCGAAATAGGTGTAGGCAAGGATCGGCACAAGGCCCGCGATAAAGCTTCCTGCCGTCACGTCGATCGCGGTGAATTTGTCCACATTAGTGAGGTGGATGATCCAGCCAAGGAACTTCATGGCAAGGGTAGGGTTGAGCGCGGTGAACGCGGCGCAGATCGTATAGGCAACGCTCATCGTGATGGTTGCCGCAAGCGCGAATTTTTGTGCGTTAAGTTTCATGGTGTTTATTGGTTATTAATTGCATTTATAATTTCTAGCGAGCCCATGCGAAAATCTATTTTTGTGATGAGCGAACGACGGAATCTCAAACATTGTCACGGCACTTATTTTTCCTCGCTTTCCTTTTTTTCGGCGAGGACGTCGATAAATTGCACAATTGATTCACCTTCGTCTTCAAGGTCAAAGTATTCCGGCTTTTTTAACGGTGTACTGCCGACGATAATGCAGTACGCTTCATATGCATACAATTCGTTGATGGAATGACTCTCCCAAAGCGTCCCACGCACAAATTTGGCGATTTCTTCCCCGACGTACGCGGGGTTTTTATGAAGGATCGCAAGATATTTCTTTTTAAATTCCTTCGCCTCTTCGCTGAACTCGATTTTCTCAAATGATGGGGATTCCATAGTCATGATAATGCTATTCTACCCTTATTTTCTGCTCTCTGTAAGTACTTGACAGAACTCTAGAAAGATGTATAATATAGCAGGTAGTAAAAACTAGAAAAAAGGAGGCCAAAAATGGCCGATATGAGAAGATTAGGGAATTCGGTGATGGGGAATAACCGCGATGGCTGGCGCGTTCAGCGCCAGGAAGCACGGGAGCGCATCATCGTTCCCGCGAAGTTTGTAGGAGGAGTGTTGCTATTTTCAATAATAGCCTACTCCTTCATCGTAGCCGGGTTCTTGCTCCCGGGCTAAAAAAGCAAAAATAGGACGGTTCAACAGAGCCGTCCTTTTTTTATTGACAATCGCATAATATGGCGTATTATAAAAACTTCAAAAAAATCAAAAGGAGGTTTTTTATGAAGAAGGAGAAGAATATGACGCAAGAGGATGGGAAGGCGAGCAGAGAGATCCTCGTGATAGGGCTGGTGGCCATTGCCCTTGCGATGGGCGTTGCATGGGTGGTCGTGCATTAAAAACAATGCGCGACGGGAAAGAAAAAAGCCCCCATCAAATGATGGGGGCCGTTTTTTATTGCACTATCGGCCCTAGAACCGGTAGTTTACTGCTGCGGTGAACGCATCCTGGTTGCCGGTTCTGACCTCGGCGTTGATGTCGAAGTTATTCAAGACAGTAACGCTGGTGCCGAAGACCGCGCCGAGGTTGTTTTCCTGCTTTGCCTCGGTTTTGAACGACAGGTCATATGACATCCCTTCCGACGGGATGATATGAAAGGTGGTATCATGCTTTAACGATATCCTTGAGCATGTAACGCCGGCATAAGGGCTGAAGCGCCCCATTGTCTTGCTGGCGGTCAGCGCCGCTTGCCATTCGCTGATCTTCATATTCGTGCTCTGTTCTGCCGGGCCCTGGTACATATTGCCTATCTCCTGCCCGTTTACGAGATAATGCCCGTCCATTGTATAGGCGCTGTACTGTCCCGTAACGCCGATCGCGACGCCGCCGACTTCCGCGAGCTTGGCTCTTGCGCCGATCTTATAGGCGACGTTCGAGTTGTCTTCTATCTTTATGTCGTCCGGGACATCACGAGCGTATTCCGTGGCGAACTCCAGTTTTGCCTTGTTCATCCCCACCCCGGCAAACACATCAACGTTCGGGAATACGCCTATCGTTCCGACCACATACGTGGTCTTTGCCATGAGGCGCATGTTATTCGCGCCGAAACTCTCGGTGAATATGCCGTCAGACAAGCTGGCAACGTTGAGCGTGAGATCAACGTTGCTGTTGTCGTATTCGAGGCCGATCGCGACCTTTCCGAGCTCTCCGAGCGTCTTAGGGTTTCCGATGGATGCGGCGAACGCGCCTACCGGAACTACGATGAACATTATTATAAAGAAAACGAATAACAACGGCCATGCTGATATTTTTCTTCTCATCTTTTCTTTTCTCCTCGTGTGTTTTTTGGCGCATCATTGCGCCCTGCATGTAGAAAAACGAAGAAATAGTGCCGGATACCTCCTTTATATTTATTTTATTTTCGAAGAACGACTCCCTGTGAAGTTGTGAAATTAGCATACTATATTCCTTTAGTCAACATTTTATGGTATGACTATATCGTATATGAAGAAGATCAGACAAAAAAAGAAAAAAAAAATAGGCCTTAAACGCGGTCGAAGGGTATTTGTCGGCATGTCGGGGGGAGTGGATAGTTCTGTTGCCGCGGCATTGCTGAAAAAGAAAGGATACGATGTGGTGGGCGCGTTTATCAAAGGATGGTCCGATAACCGTTTTTTCAAGGACAAAACGATGTGTCCGTGGGTAACGGACCAGGAAGACGCGCGGAAGGTTGCCGCGGTACTCGGCATCCCTTTTTATACATTTGATTTTGAAAAAGAATATCGAAAGGAAGTGGTGGAATATATGATAAAGGCATATCGCGCGGGTATTACACCGAATCCCGATGTGATGTGCAATAAAGAGATAAAATTCGGCGTGTTTTTTGAGAAGGCGCGCAAGCTCGGGGCAGATTTTGTGGCGACCGGACATCATGCGCGCGTACGCGAACGAAAAACTAAAAACGAAAAACTAAAAACGTACGAATTGTTAGCGGGAAAAGACACAAATAAAGATCAGAGCTATTTTTTATGGACCTTAACGCAAAAACAATTGCGCCGCACGCTGATGCCGGTGGGCGAATATACAAAAGAAAAGGTGCGCGCAATGGCGCGTGAGTTCGGTTTGCCGACGGCGGAGAAAAAAGACAGCCAAGGATTGTGTTTTGTCGGTGAAGTGGATGTGCATGAGTTTTTGAAAAGCAGGATAAAGCCAAAGAAAGGCAAGATCATCACGACAGGCGGTAAAATAGTCGGCGAGCATGAAGGCGCGATGTTTTATACAATAGGTCAGCGGCATGGCATCGGATCGCCCGGCGGCGGTACGCCGTACTATGTAGTCGGCAAGGATGCGAAAAAGAACATCTTATATGTAGGCGAAGGAACGGGCGATGCCGAGTTATACAAAAGAGAGCTCACCGCGACAGAATTTAATTGGGTTTCTGGCGTGAAGCCGAAGTTCCCGCTTCGGTGCGAGGCGCGGATACGATATCGGCAGCCAACCCAAAAAACGAGAATCTTTGAGGTCAAAAGTCAATCCGCCAGCTGGCGGACAAAAGTAAAAAGTTTTAAAGTTGTTTTCGATGCGCCCCAGCGCGCAGTGACGCCCGGGCAATCTATTGTGCTCTATCGCGGTGGCACCGTCATCGGCGGCGGAGTGATCGAGTAGTATTATTTTCTCTCTATTTTTTGTTTATGTCATTTTAGACCTATCGGTTTAAAATGGCAGGTATTGATTTTTTCCAGTGTTTGTATACTATTGCGGCATAAAACATATGCCGTATTTTCGGCGTTTTTGAACCTTTACAACTACATAACATACAACCCACAAAGGAGGAGGCATGGACGCGAAAGGCAAGAAAGGGAAAGAAAAGAAAAAGAAGGAGGGGCAGCAAAGGAATGTGCATGAGTGCATCTCTGTTGTTGATCATCGGTACTATGTGAAAGAAGTGGCGAACATACTCTCATCGACGGCGTCTTTGAGATATCTTTGCAAGGTTGAGGTCGCACTGGTGAAGACGCTTGAGCGCCACGGGCTGTGCGACAAGAATGTAGTGAAAGAAGTTGAGCGCGCATGTGAAGGGGTGACCATGGATGAGGTCGCCGCCGAAGAACTGCGCACAAAGCACGACATTCGCGCGCTGGTAAACTGCATCCAGCGGAACGTGAGTGATGGCGCAAAGCCATATGTGCATGCGACCGCGACGTCATATGACATCGTGGATACGGCAAAAGCGCTTCAGTATCAGGAGGCGATGAACGAAGTCGTTCTTCCCGAACTGATGGCGCTTGAAAGAACACTGATCGAACTTGCGCTGAAAGAAGCGGAAACAGTGCAGATCGGGAGAACGCACGGTCAGCACGCGGTGCCTATCACATTCGGGTTCGCCGTAGCAAACTATGTGAATCGCCTCGGCGATTGCATTGCGCAGCTGCGCAAACACACGAAAGAGCTTCGGGGAAAGTTTTCCGGTGCGGTGGGGGCGTACAACGCCTCATCTCTTTTCTTTGCTTTGCCCGAGCGGTTCGAGCAAGAAGTGCTTGGCGAGCTTCAGTTGGAGCCGGCGCTTTGCACGACGCAGATCGTGCCGCCTGAGCCCATCATACGACTTATGCATGAATGTGCTTCTGCGGCTGGCGTGATGGCAAACATCGCGCGCGATATGCGGCATCTTCAACGCACCGAGATAGACGAAATGGGAGAAGAGTTCGATGACGCACAGGTCGGCTCATCAACTATGGCGCACAAGAAAAATCCGGTGACGTTCGAGAACATCGAAAGCATCTGGAAGATAATCGTCGGACGCATGGTTACCATCGATATCGATCAGATCAGCGAGCATCAGCGCGATCTTACCGGGTCCGCGTCATCGCGTACGTATCCCGAGGTCATTAATTACGTGGTATATATGTCGCGACGGTTGAACCGCGCAATGAAGAAGCTCAAAGTGAATCATGCGGGTCTTGTGCGGAGCTTACAACTGCAAAGCGGACTTATCATCGCGGAGCCGTTGTATCTTATTCTTGCGATGCTCGGCCACCCCGACGCGCACGAGAAAGTAAAAAAACTTTCGATGCGCGCGCGGGGCGAGAAAAAGGCGCTCGAGGAGCTTGCTAAAAATGACCCGGAGCTTCAGCCGTATTTCAAGAAGATGACAAAAGAACAGAAGTTGATATTCATGGCACCGGATCGTCTGTATACGGGTATCGCGGCAAAGAAGGCAAAAGACGTTGCCCATTTTTGGGCAGATGCACTGACCATACATCTTATAAGGAGGTAATGAAAAATGAGTGCAAACCGATTTGATCAGGCAGGGGAAGTGATCTCCGAAGGAAAGACGAAGATCATCTTTGAATATCTTAATGATGAAACCAAGGTGCTCATCGAAAGTAAAGATGATATTACCGCGGGCGACGGCATATCAAAGATCACGATTGAGGGAAAAGGCGCTCTCGTAACGGCGATAACGAGAAACTGTTTCCGGT
>JBBTYM010000090.1:0-7165 GCA_038061765.1 Patescibacteria group bacterium | reverse complement strand
ACCGTAAAGGGGCTTGCGGATGATTGGGTGTACGGGTACACGCCGACGCTGAATGCGTACGGGAAGGAGGTCGCGGTGCGGAGCGTCCGGTCCGAAGAGCATATGCATATTCTTATGCGGAAGGAAGAAGCGGAGGAGATCGAAACGATTCTTGCCCGGTCCGGCAAGAATAATGTGGTGCTCGTGGGGGAGTCGGGCGTCGGCAAGACAAGTGTCGTGCAGGGGTTTGCCCAGCGCGTGTATCTCGGTACGACGCAGTCATCGCTCCAGCATAAGCGCGTGTTTGAGCTCGATGTGAATCTGATACTTGCACGTGCGCGTGATACGGCAACCGCGATCGACCTGTTTGAAAAACTGCTCACCGAATGCGAACGCGCGGGTAACATTATATTGGTGATCGATAATATCCATAATTTCGTCGGGCCCCAGCACAGAGAAGAAGTGGGGGCTATTGATATTTCCGGTATTCTTATCCCGCATCTGCAATCGGACCGGTTTCAGTTGATCGCGGTGACCGATCACGCGTCGTATCATACGAACATCGAACGCGTGCCGTCGCTCGCGGTGCTGTTTGAAAAAGTGCAGATACGGGAGTTAAACGAAGAACAGACGCTCGCGATCTTACAAGATATCACGCCGAAACTCGAGCGGAGACACGGACTGCTTATTTCATATTACGCGCTGTGGGAGGCGGTGAGCGCGTCCGGATCATTTATTCAAAATGTGCCATTTCCCGAGAAGGCGATCTCACTGCTTACCGAAACGCTTTCGTTCGTCGCATCGCACCCGGTCGCGGGGAAGGTGGTGACGCAAGACCATGTGACCGAGATCATATCGAAAAAAACCGGTATTCCGCTTGGGCGCATCGAGGGGGACGAAAAAGCGAAACTCTTGAATATGGAGGAACTACTTCATAAGCGCATCATCGGCCAACATGAAGCGATTGTGCAGATCGCTTCGGCGTTGCGGCGCATCCGTTCGGGTATTACCGAGCGCAAGCGCCCCATTGGCACGTTCCTCTTTTTGGGCCCCACCGGCGTGGGGAAAACGGAAACCGCAAAAGCGCTCGCGGCGGTATATTTCGGCGCGGAGGAGCGCATGATCCGGCTTGATATGACGGAATATCAGAGCGCGGATTCCATCAATCGGCTTATCGGCAATGTGGATACGCAAACGGAGGCGCAGTTTGCAAATGATGTGCGCTCGAATCCTTTTTCCATTGTCGTACTTGATGAGCTTGAAAAGGCACATCCCAACATTCTCAATCTTTTCTTGCAGATTCTCGACGAGGGACGCCTGACCGATGCGTTTCAGAAAAAGGTTTCGTTTCGCAATACGATCATTATTGCCACTTCAAACGCCGGCTCGGAATTCATCCGGGAATACGTGAAGACGGGGCAAGACACGGGAGTGATTCAAATGAAACTGTTTGAACATCTCCTGAAGGGGAATACGTTCAAGCCGGAATTTATGAACCGGTTCGACGCGATCATTGTGTTTCGACCGCTTATCCAAGAAGAAGTGAAGCAGGTGGCCGCGCTGATGCTCACGGATCTGAAAAAACGGCTCGAGCAAAAAGGGTATGTGTTTTTACTTGCCGATGACGCGCTTGAGGCGATCGCGCAAAGGGGGTTCGATGTCGAGTTCGGCGCCCGTGCAATGAGGCGCTTTATTCAGGAGCACGTGGAAAACAGGATCGCTGACCGCATCATTAAAGGTGAATACCTCGAAGGAGATACTATTACGGTTACCGCGGCGGATGTCGGATAAACGGTCTATAAAGTCCTTAAAGTCGAAAGTCCATAAAGCCATCAAGGTATGAAGATAGAAAGATTTGAAGATATTATTGCTTGGCAGAAAGCAGGAGAATTAACATTGCTTGTCTATAAAATTTTCAAGGATAGCAGGGATTTCGGATTCAGAGATCAAATGCAAAGAGCGTCTGTATCAATAATGAATAATATTGCGGAGGGCTTTGAGAGAAGGGGCGATAAAGAATTCAAGCATTTTTTATTCATCGCCAAGGGTTCATGCGGAGAAGTTAGATCAATGGTATACTTGGCTTTGGAATTAACATATATATCAAAACAGGAATTTGAAAAGCTTTCCAATCTGTCAGTTGAAATATCCAAAATACTTTCCGGATTCATCAAAACTTTATAGACTTTACGGACTTTTGACTTTATGGGCTTGTATATGAAAGACGTGATCATCATCCCTACGTATAACGAACGCCAGAATATCGTTCCTCTTATACAAGAAATTTTCCGGGTCGTACCCGGTGTTTTTGTGCTTGTTGTTGATGACAATTCTCCCGACGGCACTGCTGATGCCGTGCGCAACATGCAGGAGGCGTTCCCGAATGTTCAATTGCTGGTGCGCGAGAAAAAAGAGGGGCTCGGGAAGGCATATATCCATGCATTTCGCGTTGCGCTTGCCGACGAGAACGTGCGGAGCATCATTACTATGGATGCCGATTTTTCTCATCAGCCGCGCTATTTGCCGGAGCTTTTAACGGCGAGCGAGAAGCGCGATGTGGTGATCGGGTCGCGGTATGTGCGCGGAGGGGGAGTGGAGGGGTGGGAGGCGTGGCGCAGGGTTTTGAGCATATGTGCAAATATATACTGCCGGCTGATCACGCGCATGCCTATTTTCGATTGTACCGGAGGGTTTAACGTGATACGTACTTCGTTTTTGAGGAAGATAGATTTTGCCGGCATGGATTCTTCCGGATACGCGTTCCTGCAAGAGCTGAAATATATGCTGCATCGCGCTGGTGCGACGTTTACGGAGGTGCCGATCGTGTTTAAAAATCGTGTTATGGGCGAATCAAAGATCACAAGCCATATCATGCGGGAAGGAGTGGTCGCTCCGTGGAAAATGATATTCAGAATGCGATGAAAGACATTTTGATCAAACATCGGCTGTGGGGCGTACCCGTCCTTTTGATCGCGATCATATTTGTCGCGCTGTTTTTCCGATTCGCATGGCTCACCAGCGGCGATATGTTGTCTGACGACGCATTGTATTCTTTTCGGGCGTTGGGCTGGTTTGATTATTTAGGAGGAGGAAACCAAACCACGCCGATACAGTGGTTCGGTGAGATCCCGTGGTGGGGAGATCTGTCGTTTCATGATGCGCCGCCGCTGGTATTTGCGGTGCAGAATATTTTTTTCCGTATCCTTGGCGATACTGTGTTTGCCGCAAAACTCCCCTTTGCGTTTGCGGGTTCTGTATTGGTGTTGTTGCTGTATCTTTCCCTCCGTACCTTCAAAGAAGAAAGGGCGGCCCTCCTCGCCGCGTTCTTACTTGCCATATCTTCGTATGCGATATGGATAAGCCGGGTCGGGTATCTTGAAGGAGTGGAGATGGTTTTTACAGCGCTTAGTTTTTTCCTTTTTGCGAAGTATTTAAAAGATAAAAAGCGGTGGCAATTGATAGGGTGGGGTGCGGCAGCGGCGGGCGCCTTGCTTTCCAAGTATACCGCCATTTTTATTATTCCTGCCGGTCTCGTATATTTGCTGGTGTGGCGACGCGATGTATTCAAGCGGCGCGAACTATGGCTTGCGGGTCTCGTTTTTTTCATCGTACTTACTCCGCTTATCGTCTACAACGCAAAGATGTTTGCGACGACAGGACATTTTGATGCGGCGCTTTCCTCTATGATCGGCATGCACCCCGAGGATTTTCGGCTTATCGCAGCTCGCGGGGTAAGTACGGCATTTTCAACAAATGCCGTAGACATCGTGAAGGTGTTTTCTGAAACATCTTCCCCGCCCTTTTTTCTGCTCGTCATGCTTTCGGTGGCGTGCCTTGCCATAAAAGCATTGCGGAGGAGAAACGATTCTCTCGAAGGGTTTCTGTTGGCAAATGTCGCCATAGGTTTTGCGATGTTTTTATTTGTCGGGGCGTCCAGCAGGTATATTGTAATTCTTGTGCCTTTTCTCGTTGCTTCCGCTGCCATTTTTGTCTTTGACGCGAGGGAATGGCTAAAGACAAAGTATAAAGCGCTTGCGCATATATTTGTCATGGTCATTGTACTCGCATGCGCCGGGGAGATATTTTATGCGCTTAATACCAATATTTTTATCACTCCGGTCGGCAAAGAAAATATCACATATTCCGCCCTGCGTCCCACGAGTTATGGTTTTAATGAATTAGACAGATATATGCGCGACACCATAGTACCCTTCTTGCCGCCTCGGGCGCGCCCGACAAAGCAAAAAGAGATGGGAGTCATAGATATCGGCATACTTCCCAAAAAGAACGTCGTGTTCTTTGATGAGACGATCAATTGGTTCGCGTACTCGTGGTATCTGCAACGCTACTTGACCTACTATCGTTTGCCGGTCATTTCGTTTTTCAATCATATGAAATCGCTCCCGCCTGACGCTGATGCGTTCGCGCCACTGCGACAGGCCGGGCTGGAGGGGGTATACTATATTTTCACCGCGAATGATGAAGCATTGGATCCGGTTAAGAAAGATATGGGCGCGATGCGCAAAATGGAAACCTCATTCGCCCAGTATTTGGATGAAAAGAAATTTGCCAAAGATGCGATCAAGGATAAAAAGGGTACCACTGCATTTATAATTTATTACATACCTCTATGAGAAAATATAAACGAGTATTGTTGAAACTTTCGGGCGAAGCGCTGTTGGGGAGTCATCCGTACGGCATCGATCCGAAAATAGCTACGGTGATAGCACGGCAGGTAAAAAAAGTGGTGGCATCGGGCGTAGAGGTGGCTATTGTTATCGGCGGGGGGAATATCTTTCGCGGGTATCAGGCAACTGCAGAAAACAGCAAGATGGATCGCGCGACGGCTGATTATATGGGGATGCTTGCAACGGTGATGAACGCGCTTGCGCTTGAAGATGCGTTCAAAGGCGAAAGGATCGATACGCGCGTGCAGAGCGCCATCGCGATGCCGCAGATAGCCGAAGGGTATATCCGCAAGAAGGCGATCACGCATCTTAAAAAGGGGCGCGTGGTGATCTTTGCGGCGGGTACCGGCAACCCGTATTTTTCGACCGACACGGCGGCGGCACTGCGGGCGCTTGAGATTCGTGCGGACATTTTGATGAAAGCGACAAAGGTGGATGGCGTCTATGACCGCGACCCGGTGCGCGACCCGCACGCAAAAAAGTTTGCCCGTCTTACGTATCACGATGTCATGGTCAAGAAACTCAAGGTGATGGATATGCCCGCCATCACGCTTGCGATGGAGAACGAATTGCCCGTGTTGGTGTTTAATATTTTCAAGAAAGACAGCATCGTGAAGGCCGCGCAAGGGCAGAAAGTCGGGTCGCTCATTGCGTCTTAGAAGGAGGGGTTGACTAAATTTTGATGTTGTGCTATCTTTGTAGTATTACAAGAAATACAACCATGGCAACGAAGACAACGAACGCAAAAACTGTCAATATTAACGTCAATATCCCGAAGACGATCACGGTGCTTCTTTCGCCGTTGCCGGAGCGTCAGCGTGATGTCGTCACGAAACGGTTCGGCTTGAAAGACGGCAAGCGACGGACGCTTGAAGAGATAGGCAATCAGTATAAAATTACCCGCGAACGGGTGCGCCAGATCGAGAACGACGCAAAGGCGGCTCTGCTTGAATCGGAGCATATGGAGAAATTCGATCCGTTCTATGAACGCATGATCGAGCACTTTGCCGAGCACGGCGGGATGCGCCCGGAACAGCGGTTGTTTGATGAAGACGTGCGGAAATTCTTTTCTTCCTCGCTTGAGAAAGATATCGCACGCGCGTATCTTAATTTTCTTTTAACACTCCATGAGCAGTTCGTGCGCCATTCGGAAAACGAGAAATTCCATACGCTGTGGGCGTTGAAACACACAGATCCTTCTACAGTGAAAAGTATGCTTGAGAAAGTTGAGGAACAACTTCGCGCGCACAAAGAAACCGTATCAAAGGAGCAGGTGCTCTCATGGCTTGCCGAAATGAGCGATGAAAAACGCATGCACGTGCTTGAATCGCATCTCGCGGCGTCAAAAGCGATCGGTACGAATGTGTACGGAGAATACGGGCTGGCACATTGGCCGGAGATCAACACGAGAGGCGTGCGCGATAAAGCGTATCTCGTGTTGAAAAAATACGCTCGCCCGATGCATTTCAAAGAGATCGTTGATCATATCAATAAAACATTTGCATTACGCAGAGAAGCACATCCGCAGACCGTGCATAACGAGCTTATCAAGAATAATAGATTCGTCCTTGTTGGGCGCGGAATGTACGCGCTGTCCGACTGGGGATATCAGCCAGGCAAGGTAAATGACGTGCTTATGCGCGTGCTTGCCGACGCAGGGAGACCACTTTCAAAAGAAGAGATCATTGATGCGGTGCTGAAAGAAAGAAACGTAAAGAACAACACCATTTTGCTTAATTTGCAGAATAAAATAAACTTCGAAAAAACAGACGACGGGAAATTCGCGCTCAGGCGATAGAAGGGTCTGTTGCCAGATGCCCTTTCTACTCCGCTTTCCCTATTTCGGCTGCGGCTTTGCAAAAATTCCTCAATGTATGCGCCGCATACATCTTCACAATTTTTGCTTCGTCTCGCTCGAAATCTGAAAAGCTCGCTACGAAAAGCATTTGGCAATAGACCCTTTAAAAAAATGGTTCCGAAAGAACTGCTCAGCGTTTTACAATTTATGTATCAATGGGGATGGATGGCGGCACCAGTCGTCCTTTTTTTCGTATGGAGAGACGTGTGGTTGAAATGGGTACAGAAGGTGTATTTCGAGAAAGCGGACTGGATAACATTAGAACTCAAGATCCCTCATATGGTGGAGCGTACTCCGAAGGTAATGGAACAGGTATTTGGGGGTATGCACGCGGCGCATAAGCCGTCTATCAATCTTAAGGAGCGCTGGTGGGACGGCAAGCATCAGTTGTATATTTCAATGGAGATCGCCGGCATCGGCGGTTCCATTCATTTTTATGTTCGCACGCCGCGTGAGTTCAAAAAACTCATCGAATCCCAGATATATGCGCAGTACAAGGACGCTGAGATCACCGAGGTGACCGACTATATGAGCGGGCTCCCCATGGATATCCCTAACAAAACGTATGACTTGTTTGGGATGGAGCTTATGTTCACCAAAGACGATGCGTATCCGATACGCACGTATAAATTTTTTGAAG
>JBBTYM010000089.1:0-6491 GCA_038061765.1 Patescibacteria group bacterium | reverse complement strand
GGTGTTGCCGCGATGGTGATATCCACTGTTTTTTTATCTTCAAATACCGCCGCGACGCTTTCGGGTGTGTATTGAAATACTATCGCGATCTTTTTTTGCTCGTCTTTTGTTCCATATATTCTTCCTTTAAATGTCGCGCTTTTTTCTTGACCCGGCACGATCATACCTACATCTTCTTTTACTTCCCGCGCCGCACCGTCGCTTCCCGTAGCGACCACCGCGCCTTCCGGCCAGGTAAAAATAATTTTCCCTCCCCGCAACGCCACGCTCGTATTGTTTCGATACGTGACAACGTACGACGCTTCATCGCCTGATGATACGCGCACCGGCCCATCGATGGTGCCGCGCACCGCGGCGATATCAAACGGCCGCTCGCGCGTGAAAAGATAATATCCTCCGCTTACCAGAAGCGCGAAAAATGCAATAACAAGAAAAGGCGCAACGCGTATTTTTCTTTTACCAACCGTGAGAGAGGCGGGATCGCTTTTTTCCCACCCGCCGCGCAGGTGCACCGCGTCTTCTTCTTTATACGCCTCATACCCTTTTCGCTTTACCGTCTCGCCTTCCTTGCGCTCGTATAATTTTTTTTCAAATTCCTCTAAACGGCTATCCATATTTTTATAATTTCACCGCTCCGTAAATATCCTTGAAGTGCCGCTCGAAGATCTCTTCCATCGTATCGAGCTCCTGCTCGGAAAGCACGCTCTGCTCATCGCCGAACGCCCGCATGATCGTTTTATCTTCCGGCTCATACCCCAACACGCTTAAAAATTTGAATTCGAAATAGCGCAGGAAAAACTTCAGCTCCAACGGCGTCATCTCCCTCCGGTTCAAATAATCGAGCGCTCCCACGACAAGGTTGAAGATCTCTTCGTCTTTTTCCTCCATGATCGTATACGCATCAAGTAGTTGTATGATGCGCTGTGCCGCTTTCAGCTTGGTAAGGTTTTTTTTGATCACTGCAAAATGCTCGCGGTTGCACGCGGAGGTAAGCACCCGCGCGTGCTTTCCGAGCACGAAACTAATATCAGAAAGACATAACAGTCCGAGGTGTCCGGTGAGCTTCGCTTCCTTTTTGCGGATCCCACGGCACACACAGTCGATCTTTCCGTATCGCTTCGTGAAGAGCGTGAGCACCTGGTCATACTCTCCTTTATTTTTTCTTTTTACGACAAGCGCAATGGTAGATCGTTGGTTCATTGTTGTTGTATCTCAAACCATACGTGATAATCGTCTCCTGCGATCTCGCGCGGGGCCTGCATAGCATCGCGCGCGATGTATTCTATTTTTTTTGCGACGACCCTCTGCATCAGCCGCTCGCCCCACAGTGCGAACACCCGCGCAACGCCTTCTTCCGCGCAATACCGCAACACGATAACGTCTTTTTTTGTAAGTCCGTCGTCTTTGCGTGCCTGCTGGATGTGCCGCGTAATCTCCCGCATCATTCCCTCTTCTTTCAGCGCGGGCGTCACGGTAGTATCAAGCCACACTCCTTCGGCAAGCGCATCGTCCACCACGACCTCTTTCACATTCACCTCGTCTTCAAGAAAACGAAATAATTCTTTTTTTGTGATCTTGTAGGTGGCGCCGCTTACGGTAAGCATCCCTAACGGCTGGCGTACCTTCATACGCGCCTCCGCTCTTGCTTTGAGCGCCGCACTCGCCGCTTCTCGTATACGCATCATATCATATTCAAGCCCTTTATCAATTCGTTTTTTGTCGGCTACCGGATAGTTCTCGAGATGAATACTTGTTTTTTTACCCATGTTCAGCCACAGCTTTTCCGTTGTGAACGGAATGAACGGCGCCGCAAGGATCAGCGTCTGTTCAAATACCATGCGAAGCACCGCGCTTGCGGCTTTATGGTCGCGTACATCTTCGACGAGCTGGAACCGCTCGCGCGAACGGCGGATGTACCAATTAGAAACATCTTCAAGAAATGCCGCCGTATGTCTCCCCGCGGTCTGCGCGTCATACGCATTCATCGCTTCCGTCACCATGGCAACCGTATGATTCAATCGTGAAATGATCCACCGATCAAGCATATTTTTAACCGGCGGAAGTTTTGCCGGCATGCGTCCGGCATACGCATATGACTTCAAAAAATTCCCGAAATTGATAAGCATCATGACCGACTTGCGCTGGGCATCAAGCACGTCTTTTTCATCGAACCGCTTCGGCTCCCCCACCGGGTTCACCACAAAAAAGAACCAGCGGAGCGCGTCAATGCCGTACTTGTCCGCGATCTCGAGCGGATCGGTGTAATTCTTTTTTGATTTCGACATCTTCTTGCCATGCTTATCCAAAATATGCCCTTGCGATATCACGTTCCGATACGGGACGTCCATATCAAGCGCGGTCGCGACCGCAAGAAGCGTATAAAACCACCCGCGCGTCTGGTCTACGCCTTCGGTGATAAAATCAGCGGGGTACGGGATGTGTTTGCCGATGTTTTCGGTAATTTTCGTTTTTTGTTTTGCCTGACCGGCCAGGTTGTTTTTTGTTTGAGCGAATGGCCAGTGGGCCCGCGCAAGCGGCATCGCACCGGAATCAAACCACACATCGCACACCTCGGGCACGCGGCGCATCACTCCGGTTTCGCACCCCTTGCATGCAAACGTAATAGCATCAATATGCGGCTTGTGCAGATCCAAAAATCCGTTATCATCGAGCGGCAATCGCGCGCTCGGTAATGCGCGGATCTCTCCGGTGGCGATATAATCGTCTCCTTTTTTCTTTTTTGCCGCGACGCTTTCACCGACATCGAACCCCTCGAGCGCTGTTTCAAGCATCCACACGGAATACTCGTGGCTAACGATGAAAATGGTTTTGCCGGAATATTTTTCTTCTATGCGCCGCAAAAACGCCGTGACGCGCGCGCGCAGATCGGTTAAATTCTTTCCTTCGGGCGGACGTTTTTCAAACATTTCTTCGTATGAAGAAAAATACGCGTGATATTCTTTTGCCGGTTTGCCGTCAAATACGCCTATTTCAATTTCCGCGATCGCCGCGTCTGTTACGATGCGCTCGGGCGCGATGTTAAAATACTCTGCCACAATGCGCGCGGTTTCCTGCGTACGTGGGAATGGCGACGCGATGATGACGTCAGGAATAACTCCCCGATATTTTTTTGCAAAGCGCGCAAGCGATGTCTTGCTCTCTAAAACGCCCTTTTTCGTAAGATGATTTTCCGCTCTTCCTGATGTCTCTGTGATGCGCTTCGCATTGAACATTGCCTGCCCGTGGCGCATCACGAAATACCGGTTCTTCAACCGTGAACGCTCCCCGAGCTCGGCAACGCTTCCTACCACATCTATCTTCCCGCATCCGTCGCATCGCCATACCGGCAACGGGGTTCCCCAATACCGCTCACGCGAGAATGCCCAGTCCTTTGCTTGCGTGAGCCATTCTCCGAATCTCCCTTCCTTTATATGAGCGGGCACCCAATTGACCTTTTTATTATTTTCGATCAATTTCTCCCGCAAACTGGACATCGTGATGAACCACGATTTCCGCGCGTAATAAAGAATGGGCGTATCGCACCGCCAGCACATCGGATATTCATGCTCATATATTTCTTCTTTCAAAAAAAGCCCGCGTTCTTTCAGCTCGTCCACGATCGCTTCGTCGGTATTTTTCACAAATACTCCTCTCCATGGGATCGGCGCGGCGAATTCTCCGTTTTCCTGCACCGGATGTAAAATGGGGAGATTGTATTTTTTTGCCGCATCCATATCATCCACGCCGTACGCGGGCGCAAGATGCACGATTCCCGACCCGTCTGTCGCGGATACAAAATCTCCTTCGATGACAAAGAACGCGTCTTTGTCGGGTGTAAGAAATGTAAAAAGCTGTTCGTACCGCGCGCCGAGAAGTTCTTTTCCCTTCATGGTGCGCACGACATCCCATCCTTCCCCGAGTATGCTCACGCGGTTTTTCGCTACCACAACTATCTCGTTTTCTTTTTTCGCTTTTACATACTCAATATCAGGATGCACCGCAAGCGCGACGTTTGCCGGAAGCGTCCATGGCGTCGTCGTCCATACCAAAAAATATTCTCGTACAGAAGGGTCGTCGTGCTCATCAAACACCGCTTTATGTTTCGCTTTCTCGTGCACGCGCTCTTCTGCTCTGTGACGCACCAAAGGAAATTTCACGTAGACGGACTTGTCTTTGACCGTCTTATACCCTTGCGCAAGCTCATGCGATGAAATGCCCGTGCCGCACCGCACACAATAGGGCATCACTTTGTAATCCTCAACGAGCAACCCTTTGTTAAAGATCTGCCGTATCACCCACCACAGCGTCTCCATATATTTCGCTTCATAGGTGATGTACGGATGCTTCATGTCAAGCCAAAATCCGATGCGCTGGGTCATCTTCTCCCATTCATCTTTGTATTTCCACACGGACTCCTTGCACAATCGATTGAATTCCCCAACGCCAAATTTCTCGATATCCGATTTTTTGGTGATGCCGAGTTTTTTTTCTATTTCTATTTCCACCGGCAGACCGTGCGTATCCCACCCCGCGCTTCGTGGGACGAAATATCCCTGCATCGATTTATACCGCAAAAAGAGATCCTTAAAACACCGCCCCATCACGTGCCCCGGATGCGGCATGCCGTTGGCCGTCGGCGGCCCTTCATAAAATACGAATAGTTTCCCGTTTTTTCGTTTCTTAAGAACTTGCTCAAATACTTTCTTTTCATTCCACCACGAGAGCACCTCTTCTTCTGCAATCGCGAAATGAGATTTTTGCGGCTCTTTTTCTTGTTCCATAAGGGAAATTGTAGCTGAAAAGGCAGAAATTATCAAGAAAACCGAGCCACGCCGCTATTGACCAAAACGCAAAAATAGCGTACAATACTTCTATTCAAAAAACGACGCACATTCCACAACAAAATATAAAGGGAGGGTGTATGAACAAAAGAAGTGTTATCGGCATATTCGCTGACATGGCTGTCGCGATGTCTTCCGAGCCGTTTTCGGAGGCGCTTCGCGTTGCCGCACGATCGGGAGCGGAGATCGCAGGAAGCTCTCGGTGCTGCATCATCCTTAAAAACAAAAAGGATGAGTTAAAGATCAAGGCAGGATTTCCTGACGGAGCGCATGGTATCGGAGAAAAGATCACGGGTGCCGGAGAAAAACATCTCCGCAGAGTAATGGATGAATGCCAGCATGTATTCGTTAGCGATGCGGCCAGCGACCAGCAAACAACCTACATGCGCCCGCTTGTAACGCAACAAAACATCGCGTCGATCTTCTTTGTACCGCTCGTTTCAGAAAAAGAAACGATTGGCGTCATGGCATTTGATTTTGTCGCACAGACAGAAAAACGCTTGGTCGACGCCGCTACGGTCGCGCGGTACCTTGCGCGAGAGATCAAGATTCTCCGCCAGCAAAAAAGAGAGAAGGAGAAAGCGGAGCGCCTGCAAAGACTTACCGCGCTTGGCGAACACTCTGCAAAGATCGCTCACATAATACGGAATGCCCTCACAAACATCGTCGGCAATCTGCGTCATCTGAAAGAAGGGGCGCTGCTTTCAGATCATGACAGAATGCACGCGCTTATCGTGTATGATGCATTGGAAACACTGGACCGCCGCGTGAATCAAGTACTTGCGTTCGCGAAATTTTCACCGGAGCATCTTGATCCGAAACCGCACAAGATCAGCGATGTGCTCGCTGTTCTCATTGGAAAGATGCGCACGCTTCACCCTAAGATCCATATACACTTTTCCAAGAAACACAACGGGACGACGCTTCAACTCAACAAGGACTGGATCGAAAGCTGCGTGGACGATATCGTGCGAAACGCAGCGGACGCCGAAGCAAAGAACATCTGGGTTGAAACACGAAAGCTGTCAAAAGAAGGCCGCTTCACCATCTCCATACGAAACGACGGCGAGCCGATCGATCTAAAGAAGATAAATGCAAAAGATTTTTCGGAGATCTTCGATGCATTCTGCACCACAAAGGAAAAAGGGTTCGGTCTCGGTCTTTCTATCGTACAAGCCATGGTGCAATGCCATGGCGGAGAAATATCAGTGGAAAGCAGCGCGGGAGACCCATGCATCGAAGGAGTCATTTCTTGTACCACCTTCAAAATATCTCTCCCTCTGTAAGCATCACCACCTCTTCCCTCCGACGGACAAACGTCGGAGGGAATTTTTTAATAAAATGATATACTACACAGCATGGCCCTGATCGCAGAAAATAAAAAAGCATTCTTTGACTACGAAATCCTCCAGCAATACCACGCCGGCATCGTGCTTTTTGGTTTTGAGGCAAAGGCCGTTTTGTATAAAAAAGCGAATCTGGTCGGCTCGTTCGTTATCATCCGCGGCGGCGAGGCGTTTTGGATCAATGCGACCATCGCTCCATACCAACCCAAAAATACGCCTGGGGGATACGACAAAACCCGCCCAAGAAAACTCTTATTGAACAAGCGGGAAATCGCGGAACTTGCAGGAAAAACGGCCCAAAAGG
>JBBTYM010000088.1:0-1444 GCA_038061765.1 Patescibacteria group bacterium | reverse complement strand
CCTTTCGAAAGATTCATAATGAGGATCTTTTTCTCATCCATGATCTGGCGCATGTGGATGCTCGATTTCTGCTGGCCGACGATATTGCGGATCATCGGGTTAGTGAGGAATTGCCCTACTTTATTCTGGATAGGCGCCACCGCCTCCACTTCGAACTTCGAGGAGTATTTGCCGAATTCTTCTATCCAGAATTGTTTTACCACCGGGTCAGTAAGATTCTCGACCGCCTTTTTGCGGTATTCTTTATCCGAAAGGATGCGCATCACGCCAAGAAGCGTGCTATCTGGCTGTTCAAGAAGTGCAAGGATCGCATTGCGCAGTACGTATTCGAGCCGCGGGCCCCATGAATCTGCCCATATTTTTTTAAAAATGGAAATGAGCCCCGACGACACGAGGTGCCGCTCCTTCATGCCGACCCTCTCCACCGCGTTGAATGCAATAGGATAATCGAGATCCGCGGGGTTAAAATACACCACGTCCTTAATGCGGGTTTCGGGCACATAATCGAGAATGGATTCCGCGAACTCTCCGTGCGGATCAACGACCGCGACGCCGTTCCCGGCGAGAATATCCGAGATCATCATATTCCGTAACAATGTGGTCTTGCCTGTACCGGTCTTTCCGATCACATACATGTGATTCCGGCGATCCACGGTTTTAATGCCAAAAACCTTGCTTTGGTTGCGGAAATTCGTTTTTGCAAATGGTACGATGTCGCTCTGCATATAAAAGTACTGTTTCTATTATTATCGCATGATAGCGATGGACTTACAACGTCGGGAGGTGTGGCGGCGGCTCTGCCTTCTTTGCCGCAATGCGCGGAAGCGACGGCACCTCAAGCACCACTGAAGGAATATGATAAATGGTCGCGAGTTCCTCGGTATTGAGGATCATTTTTTGTTGTGCGGAAGATTTTTTAAATTCTCGGGTCCGCGCCCACAGATACAGTCGCCGCTTACGCATATGTTCGCGCGTTTTTTTGAGCACATAATTAATAGCGGGGATCACTTTGCTGTTCGGTTTGAACCCGTTAAGATTGTACGTGGAAAATTGCTTGAATGTACCAAATACCGCGGACATAGTGGACTTATCAAACACTTCCCGACGCGCGAAATACACGATCCGGATGATCACCTCAAACCCATGTTTGGAAATGCTTTCTTCAAGCGCGGCAACCACATCTTTCATCCCGGGCGGCAGATGCTGCATCAGGGTTTCTGGCTTCGGTTTTTCTTTTTCCTTCTCCGTGGTCCCTGATGAGATCTCGCCAAACGCCACTGCCGCAACCATATCATAAAAGAACTGAAACACCTCTTCCACGACATTTGACGACGCGGCCTTTGCGTCCTTTTTCCCGATAAGCCGGTCGATCAACTGCTGTCCTTTTTTCTGCCATTCGGTGCCTACGGGCTTTATCAGATATTGCAACCACACGTGCTCCCCC
>JBBTYM010000087.1:0-2080 GCA_038061765.1 Patescibacteria group bacterium | reverse complement strand
TCCTCCTTTTTCTTCAAGATATCCTCAATATCATCTATTTTTATTTCTTCCGGCAGACCGTGCTTATTGTCGGTGCAATGGCACTCCCGCAACGGCTTTCCGTATAAATAACACCCGCCTGTCTGACACACGCCCGCGTGATCCGAAACGCCTCCGCACTCATTGCACACATAATGTACTGCCATAGCTATATATTACTAATAATACTTCTTAATTAGAACCTAACTCACACATAACTCCTGCCGCGATACGAGCCATGCTGTGTCGGGACAAGAAGCGACGACGCAGGAGTAGTTTTACTACTTCAAGGAGGAGCGACGCGGTATCCGGCGCAGCATGGCCGTATCCCGAAGGGTTCTGGCGATTTTCATTCATCACTTCGTTGCTCCTCGTCATGGTAATATAATTAGCATTTCCTCGTCGCGCCTTGTGCTGAAAGAAAATCGCTCAAGAACGCGGCTAGGTTTTATGTGTGAGATAGGTTTTAGTATAAAACATTTATCAACGGTTTACACACATATTTATACACAGAGTTATCCACCCCCCACACGCGCTATGCAAGCTTTTCAATACGGACCCCAACCAAACGAATAAGCTTTCCCTTCGGATTTTCGCGCGCATCAAGGAACGGCAATATGAGACGAAACACTTCCATTTGAAGCGCCTTCATCGTGCGCTGGGGGTCGGGGAAAGTATGCGAGCGCGTTTTCGTTTCAAACCCCGTGAAGCGAACAGTAATAACGACCGTTTTGAATGTGCGAAAGCTATCACCCGCAAGTCGCGCCATGATATTTTTGCACATCACGGAAAGCCGCTCAAAAATGAGTTCGGCGCTTATGGTGTCTTTTAGAAATGTTTCTTGTTCGCCGATCGACTTCACCTCGTATTCCTCAACTACCGGCGCGTCATCGCGCCCGCGTATTTTTTCATACAGCTCCGTACCCCACTTCCCCGTGAGCTCCGTAAGTTCTTCGCGCGAGAATTTTTTGAGATCTTTTACCGTTCTTGCTTCGCGCGCGACAAACAGCGATTCTGTTTTTGGCCCGATGCCGGGAATGGCGCGCACCGACATCGGCTCCAAAAACGCCTCCGCATTTTCTTCTCGCACTATCGTGAGCCCGTCCGGCTTTTGAAACCCCGATGCAATTTTTGCAATAAGCTTATTAGGGCCGATACCGACGGACGCGGTCACTTTTTCCCTTTCTTTTATTTCTTCTTTTATGGTCTGACAGAGCTTCTCGGCTTTTGCATATGAGCCGGAAAAACTTACATCAAAATACGCTTCGTCCACGCTCGCCTGCTCCACGAGCGGCGCGTGTGCTCGTATGATATCCATAACGTGCTCTGATGCTTCGGTGTATCGCTCAAAATTCGGCGGCAAAAACACCACCGGCGGCTTGCCGCTTTTGCGCGCCGCTTCAGAGAACTGCCACGCTTTTGAAATAGGAAGGGCTGAATGAATGCCATATTCGCGCGCTTTATAATTTGCCGTCGCTACCACGCCGCGCCCCTGCCCGCCCATGGGGTCAGACCCCACCGCAATAGGCATGCCGCGAAACCGCGGATTATCCCGCTCCTCAATAGCGGCAAAAAAAGCATCCATATCGAGATGTGCAATGATTCTTTTCATAGATGATCTCGATATGGATGCCGGAAAGGATGACGGGAAAACTCTAGTTTTCCCGCGGCGGAAATACTAAAACCGACCCGCTTCGCCAAAGCTTCAGCGAGGCGAGGGGGTTTTAGGGAGCGAAGCGACGCATCCATATCGAGGTGTGCAATGATTCTCATATCGCCATATTCCTCCAATTCGCAAACAACCGCAAGTACAGAGAAAACAAAACACGGCGCAATGCGCCGTGTTTTGAAAAGAACATCTTTTTAATTAATCGCGGCCTTTTTTCTTCTCTTTCTTCTCGTTCTCCTTTTTCACTTCTTTCTTTTCCTTATCCTGTTCTTTCACTTCTTTCTTCCCCTCCCTAAGCGGTGGGAGAACTATCACTCCAGTAGTAGTGGTCGCGGTCGTTATGGTTGATGTCGCGTTTGGTGCGGTCGGGAGCGAGAATGAATACTCCGCGCG
>JBBTYM010000086.1:0-7838 GCA_038061765.1 Patescibacteria group bacterium | reverse complement strand
AAACGATCTGGTAAAACCAAGTATCAACGGCTCGCCGAACTTGTTTCCATAATCGCTTGCGCCATTACTCGCCTCTATTTCAACTTCGAGAGACGGGGCAAGATTTGAAGGGTATGGGAGCTCTGTATCTTCCCACGGTAAATCGTAGCCGGGAATATACAAATTCCCTACGCAATACCCTGCTGTTCCCGCAATTACGAGACCTCCTCTTCCTGTTGCCTGCACATCGCGAATCCTTCCACCGGTGCCTGTTTCAGCACCCGGGCGAGGTGCGATGCCTGTAGGATGGTTATGCGTCTCCGCCGTAAAGATGATGTGATACATCACCTCTTTTTTTGCAAACGGCGATGGTACGCCGGGATATTCCGGAATGATCGTCCAGCAATCATATCCCCTTATCGCGCTTGAATTGTCACAAAACGCGATGACACTGTTTGCCGGATTTGCCTTGAGAGTAGACATGACCACTTCCATGAACGTTTCAGACACTGCCGCTCCGTTGATGATCAGTTTTCCTTTGAAATAACCATGCCGCGAGTGTTCGCTGTTGGCATTGTTCAGATCGGCTATTTCAACGTTAGTCGGATTTCTTCTTTCCTGCACGACAAAATAGTCGTGGTAGAATTTCCTATCCGCTTCGTCCATCGCAAGACCAGGAATACACAACAGCGCGTCCGGACCATCTTCCATGAGTGGAATCGTAAAAACCGGCTCCGGCGCCGCACCCGACTCGAATGTTTCAAGCGGCACAGGGTACACGCACTCCGTCATGCGATCGTAATGCGCATCTGCAGAAAACACGTGTCTGCGAGAACGCTCAATGCGCGTTACCTTTTTGAGTCCACACGCTTTACAGATCGCGACAAGATTTGTAGAAAATGCCGTCGCGAAATTCATGCGCGGTCCGACTTCCGTCACGCTGTTACACATCGAAACATCAAAAGCGCTTTCCGCAATAAACCCATCGGCGAGTATGTGCTGTAAAACAACAAACTCATCTGGGGTAAGCGGCGCGGATGTCTCCACGTTGTAGCAATACTCCTTTTTCGGCCCACGTCTCAAATACACTCGCTGCATACGATACCTCCTGGTTTTTTGTCATATATGTGCGCACATGCGCATATTTCCTTTTCATGTATATATTCGTATCCTAAGATACGGTTGTCAAAGAACCGTTATCCTGTAAAAACAGGTGATGCATTCTAGCAAAAAAGCTAAAAATAGCAAGGATTTAATCCGGTGTCACATCACATAAAAAAGGGCCCTCTTGAGTAAACTCACGAGGGCCCTTTGTTGTGGATCATCGCACGCCAAGGGTTGAACCAAGGTACTGGAGACCTTTAGGTTTGATGATAACCTTCTTTTTCTTGCTCTTTTCAATGTATCCGCCGCACACCGCATCAAGTTCAAGATAGCTGGCTATTCTCTGAACTTTCTTCGTGTCTGCTTCCGACACATAAAGCGCAAAACCCGCTCCCATGTTGAAATTGCCGTATGCCTCCGTATCGTCTATGGGACCGTGCTTTTGCAGGAACTCAAAGATTGGGAGCTGTTGCGGTAGACACTCGATGACATAGGTGAACGGTTGCGTTGCTCGCATGAGCTTACGCCAGCCGTGCCCCGTGATATTTACGGCGTAATGAATATCGACGCCGTGGTCGAAGCATTCTTCGATGAGTGCGACATAGATGTGGGTTGGGTCGAGTAATGTCTCGCCGTACGTTCGCCCATCGTCGAGTTTCGTGAGGTAGCCGTACGGTAGTTTGTCGGCGATCTTTCGAGCCATCGTGAGACCGTTCGCGTGAATACCGGAACTTTCGATGAAAATAATCGCGTCGCCGTGCTGGATATTCGCCGTGATAAGTCGCCCCTTCGGCTTTACAATGCCGATCGCTGAACCGGAAAGAACGACTGCCTCGGGTACAACAACGCCTTTAAGTGTTGGTGTTTCGCCGCAACCCCAGACAGAGCGCGCGAGAGTACATGCATTCTTCCAGCCCTCGATAAGATCATTACACCTTTTTTTATCATCGAACCAATTTGAATCACCGACAGCAAGGTGCATTGCCACCGAGAGTGGTAGTGCACCGAGTGTAATCATGTCGTTCGCGATCATCGCAACCGTGTCTTGCGCGATCTGATCGTAGTACGACTTGCCTGTCAGACGATACATGGCATCAGCGACGAGGTTTTTCGTGCCGAGCCCTTCCTCGACGTGAGCGAGATAGCTGTCTGGTGTCTCGATGAGATAGACGCTCTCACCGCGGCTCATTTCGACTTCGGAAAAACCAAGCCGGGTGATGTTTATTGCCGTCTTACGCGCGGCACGTTGTGCCGCGCACTTGAACGGATCCATTGCGCTATAATTAACGCCTACTTCCTCATATGTCATCTTTTCTTTCAT
This sequence comes from Patescibacteria group bacterium, assembly GCA_038061765.1. GTDB lineage: Bacteria > Patescibacteriota > Minisyncoccia > GWC2-36-17 > WO2-46-25 > MEYI01. The sequence continues at coordinate 5,434 of JBBTYM010000086.1, read as the reverse complement.
TTTTACCCCTCCTTTTTTAGTTTCGCATGTGTGCGAGAAAGCAGCTTAAAAAGCGTATTTTCGTTATAGTGCCGTACCATCGGGTACGGTTGTCAAAGAACCGTTATCCTGTAAAAACAGGTGATGCATTCTAGCAAAAAAGCTAAAAATAGCAAGACCTAAAAAACTGCGTAAACCTCAGAGAACAAAACTATTCCTCCCCTTCCTGCATAAACCCGCTCACTTGGAGCTGCCATAATTTTTGATACAATCCCCCATCTTTTTTTATGAGCTCGTCATGCGTTCCTTCTTCACGGATCGTCCCATGCTCCATCACCACGACTCTGTCCATTTTCCTTATCGTGGAAAGCCGATGCGCAATGACAATGGTCGTGCACCCGCGCATAAGCGTATCGAGCGCGTCCTGAATAAGCGACTCCGAATGCGAATCCAAGCTTGAAGTCGCCTCATCAAGAATGAGGATTGGCGCATTTTTTAAGATCGCTCGCGCAATAGCAACGCGCTGACGCTCCCCGCCCGATAATTTGATACCGCGCTCGCCCACGAATGTTTCGTATTTTTCCGGCAGTTGGTCGATAAATTCGTCACAGTGCGCGAGCTTTGCCGCGCGCATCACTTCTTCATCCGTCGCATCGCGCCGGCCGTAGCGGATATTTTCCATGAGCGTCCGATGAAACAGCACCGGGTCCTGGGGCACTAAACTCACATGCGCGTGCAAGCTTTCCTGCGTCGCCATTTTGATATCCTGCCCGTCGATGTATACAGCGCCTTTCGTCGGATCATACATGCGCAAGATCAGTCGGATGAATGTGGTTTTTCCCGCGCCCGACGGCCCCACGAGCGCGATCTTCTCACCCGCGCGGATATTCATCGTGATATCGTGAAGCACCGCTCGCGTTTCGTTAAAATTGAACGATACGTTTTCAAATGCGATCGCGCCGGCAGAAACAGCAAGCGTTACCGCGCGCGGAACATCCTTCACCTCATAGGGCAGCGAAAAAATATCCACCATTTCCCGCGAGTCCGCCATGCCTTCATAAAAATCGCGCATGACCCTGCTGATGCCCCACAACTGCTGTGAAAGGCCGAGGATATACGCCTGCGCGAGCACGAAAACACCGATGGTGATCTCGCCTTTTTGCCAATAAAAAATAGCGTAATAAAACACCGCGAACTCCACAACGTACACCAAAAGCATTTGCACCATCTCCACCCCGGCGCCCAAGTTCCACGAAAAGCGCGCCTTTTTTGCCTGGTCATCCGTTACTGTTTCAAATAATTTTTTTTCGTACTGGTACCCGGTAAAGAGCGTTATCGCATTCTGGTTCGTAATGCTGTCGGCAAGCACGCCGGTCGTTTTCGAATCGGCCGCCGCAACAAGCACGTCGTATTTTTGCTTCCACATGGCGAAGAAAATATGAAACGGCACAAAGATCGCGATCCAGCACACAATGATTAAGGAAATTGCCGGCGCCACCACCAGCGTCACCGCAATGGCCCCGACGACCGCAATGACAAGCGAAATAACGTTGAATGAAACCGTATCGGCGATGCGTTCGAACGACCGGCTAAACCGATTCACCCGCTGTACCAAGCTCCCGGTGAAGTTGCTCGCGAAAAACCCATATGAATGCAACATCATATAATTGAACGCGTTTTGCCGCAGGCGCGCCATGATCTTCGATGTGGAGGTGTTATACATAAAAAGACCGCCTCGAAAAAACGCAAAACTCAAGCCGTGCAGTGCTGCAACATATACCACAATGCGCACCAGCGGCTGAACCGCCAGCTCTCGATCGGTGCTGTTGCTTAATACGTCAAAAAACTCTTTGTATAAAATGGGGATAAACACACTCACCGTCGTCCCTATGATAAAACCAAAAATACTGCCGAAAAACGGCCATTTATATGGCTTGATGCCCTGCCAAAATGCGGCAAGCACCTTACGCGCTGGAATATCTTGCCCTCGCTTCATAATATTGAAAAATACCATTTCTTCATAAAAAAGTACATTTTATAAAAAATAAAATTAAAATTAAAAGCAGGGCTCATTTATCGCCCTGCTTTTTTATTGCACTTACTTAACCACTCCGGAAGACGCATCCTCTTTGCTCGCGCGCTCGCTTATCCGTTCGAGAATAACGCGAAACTCTCTATCATATGTTTCTTCAGAAATTCTCCAGCCGTTCCTGTAATACCGTTTTTTTCCCTTCTTAATTTTTATTTCAAGCGCACTACCAAACCATCGACGCGTCGGGTCGATAAGAATACAGGTGGGTTCTTTTCTCTTTTCCCCCGCTCTTCTGTCTAGCCATGGCCCGACGATGTGCTTCCAAATCACATTGGCACAAACCGCCGTTCCAAAGGCCAGGAGTAAAATTACTGCATCTTCTTTCATTGCTCCAAATACCTTAAGTAAGATCACGCTGTACTCTGTCATTTTACCCTCCTTTTAAAACTATGTTTTTATAGTTTACGTGCCATTGAGTATGTTAAAGTTCCATCCATTATATACCACGAAACAGATCGTTCGGCAATATAAAAACCCCCTTGATCCATTTGAAGACCAAGGGGGGGTGCTTGTGTTTCTTATAACTCGGAGAAATAGCGGAGGAGGTTCTCCCCCGCTACCGCTTTTACCGTCGCAAGCGAGAGGCCAGGATGTACAAGCAACTTCTGGGCTATCACGCTCATCCTATCCGGCCCATTGCGCTCGACGGGATGCTCCGGATAGCGCGCGTTAAAATTACCGCGCGCGTCTATCTTTTCTTTCATAGCGGCGAAGAGTTTCTGTTCCTCGTCCGCGTCCAACTTCTGATACACGCCGTCAGACCCGACGGCGACATGCCTCGGACCGAGGAGGTTCACGGCATGCATTACATGCGCCATGAACGGCTGAAACAAATTATCTTCGGCATCCAGCATCCATGTGCCGGTGACAATGCCAACGATGCCGCCACGATCGGCGACACCAGCGAGCACGTCATCGGGCAAGTTTCTCTTATGCCCGTATACCGCATGACATGCGGTATGTGTTGCCACAACCCGCAATGAAAGGTTGTGTGTGCGGATGTACTTAAGCGCATCCCGCGCGGTTTGGTGCCCCGCGTGAGACAGGTCGAGCACGATGCCGGTAGCAGACATATCCTCCAGAAACTGCTCACCGCGTTTTGTAAGCGGAGCATCGGGCACAGCGAACCCACCGCCGTAGACGCTTTCCATTTCATAAGCAAGCGTCATAAAACGAATACCGAGCCCTTTCAGCTTCAGCAGATTTGCGGCAGTCGCATCCTCGGGAGGATGCTGAATGCCGTAAAAACACGTCGGCACTCTTTCTACCTGCCTTGCAAGCACCCCGCAAAACCAGAGGTGCTCTTTGATGATTTCCACCACCTTTTTTGCATACGGTGGGACGCTTGTTACTAAGCAGGCGTCCAACTCGACCGCAGGGTCCACAGTAAGAAATCCCGTCTTGCCCATCAGTTCATGCTGGGGCAATAAAAACGCCTGAAAGTCCGCTCCTTTTATCACTCTGCCCTCCTTTTTCTTGAGTTTTTTAAGTTGTCAAAAAGCTGCTATAATTCAAAAAACATTATACTACAGGGTAGTATAATTGTCAAGATTTTGCAGTCCGGGCCCCCTAGTCGACAAGCTGTTGGTAATCCAGACTTCGCAAAAGCCTCCGAATCATCCCGCACTCCTTAATTTTCTGGTAGAATGATTGCTGACAACTGAGTAAGGCCTAAACCTTGAAAAAGGCATGGTCGCGAAGCCGTCCAAGAAAACTCCCCACAGGAGATTCTTTGTTCGGCTTTGCCGAAGAGTCTTGTGGGGAGTTTTCTTTTATTCGGTAAACCAAAACCAGTACTGGTTTTTGAGGTCATTAGTAAATGTATAGGTGTCGGCGTGAGAAAGCACCCCAAGATAAGACTGGAGGGATTGTTCCACAGCTTCGTAGGAAATGATCCCTTGTTTATGTTCACGAACACGTCGGAAAAGTTTCTTGAATATGCGTTTCTTGGTCTTTGTACGAAGCTGCTGATAATGGGGCAAGACAACGTAGCCCAAGAAATCTATGCCCTGATGGAACTTTCGGATAGTAACTTTGTTTGGGTGCAGATCGAGAGCAATGCTCTCTTTCAGAAATTTGCCAATTGGCGGAATGAGACTCTCTAGATAATCCTTATTATCAGAAACAACCACAAAATCATCTGTGTATCGAAGGTAATGTTTTATTTTAAGCCTATGCTTCATAAACTGATCAAACTCGTTCATGTACACGTTTGCAAAGAGTTGCGACGTCAGGTTTCCGATTGGCACGCCCCTGCGCTCAAAAAGGTTGGAGTATTTGGCGGCGAAGCTCTCTACAATCTCGGAGAGCAACCACATCGTGTCAGCATCTTTGATTCTTTTGCCGAGAATGCGAAGCAGCACGCCATGGTCGATCGTGTTAAAAAACTTTCTCACGTCGCATTTCAAGGCAAAAGATTTTTTGTGTCCATTGCTGCTGATTTTACGGATGATATTCGCAAGCGTTTTTATTCCTTTGTGCGTTCCTTTGCCAATGCGGCACGAAAACGATTAAGCAATGAACGTGGGCTCAAATATAGGATTAAGTACAGTAAAAATGGCATGGTGCAAAACGCGATCTCGCACCGTCGCTTTGTGGATATGGCGGGGCTTCGGATCTTTAATCCAAAAGCCGCTATACGCTCCATGTTTGTATTGTTTTGTACGCAAGTCGCGGTGCAGTGCAAAAACATTCTCTTCAAGCCGCCATTCAAATTCCTGTACGTCAGTCCTATTCCGCTTGTCGCTCTTAAAAGCATCCCACGCGGAAAAAAGATTTTCCAATGAAATTATGCGTTCGTAAATATTCCTATAAATTTTCATAAATTATTATGCAAGACCTTGATATCCCAATCTTCAAAAAGACGTACGATTTATACAATGAATTCTACGGCCTTCGTAATGGCGTTCCCAAGCAGGATAGATTTACCATTTGGCAACGTTGCGAGAATCTTATCCTTGAGATTTTGGAATATATTCTCGACGCAAGCCAGCTCTCCAAAATAGAAAAACTGCCCGTACTCCAAAAAGCGAGCGCAAAACTTAACTTGCTCCGCGTACTCCTTCGGCTTTGTAAGGATGCGAAGGTATTGGATAGTAAGAAATACATTCGATTGGAACAAAATATCGATGAAATAGGTAGAATGCTAGGTGGCTGGATAAAGTCCACGAGAGACCGATAAAAGAAACGCCCTCCAAAAAAGGAGAGCGCTCTTGTAGGGAGACGGGAGTTCCGGGACGCACCGAGGCCAACGTTGTCGTTACGATTGCCGTTCCAGTTGTTGACGTTGAGGCCGTTCTCGTCGAAGATGCCGACACACGAGACGTTGCCAGCAGATGAGCCAGTGCGAACGTATGTTGCTTG
>JBBTYM010000085.1:0-3810 GCA_038061765.1 Patescibacteria group bacterium | reverse complement strand
CTGTGCGAGCGTGTATTTTTTTTCCTGCACGATCGTTTCCATTTCTGCCACGCACCATTCGTTCTCCAAAAATTCTTTGCTTCCTCCTGCGACACAATAACTCATATCGCGGAAAAACGAGGCCCACTGCGTCAGAATTTCTGAAACGTCGCTGTCCTCATCTTTGACCATCTTCTCTATCATTGTAAATCTCCGCGCAACATTTGCGGAAATCAGGTTCACTACATCGTATACCATTTTTTGCTTTTTGTCAATGCCCTCGGCGGTCGCGTCAGACCCTGAAAATCGCACCTTTTGCACCCGAGAAAGAATGGTCGGCATAATCATCGCAGGGTGGTCGGAAAGCAGTATAATAACGCTTTTTGCAGGCGGTTCCTCAAGAACTTTCAGCAACGCGCTCGAAGCCGCCTGCCCTAGTCGGTCAAAAGCATCCACGATGACCACCTTATGCCCGCCGAAATACGACCCAAGCGAAAGAAATTCCCTAATCTGCCGGATCTGACCGATGAGCACCTTGTCTTCCCCGCTCTGCGCTTCCACCATCAGCACATCGGGGTTCTGCACTCCTGCGCCATCATGCTCCGTCGCGAGCGCGGCAAACGCAAGCGCGACCTCTTTTTTCTCTTCCCCGCTCCCACCGCAAAAAAGATACGCGTGCGCGTGCGTTCCTTCACGAAAGCTTTGTGTCAGCAATGTCAGTTGCGGGTGATTGCTCATCGTAAATATTTTGCCACGGCGGCGTTATGCTCTTTGAGCGTGCGCGAAAACACCGTTTCTTTGTTCGGTTTTGAAATATAAAAAAGGTACTCGTTCTCGGTGGGATATATCGCGGCAAGCAATGCTTCTTTTCCCGGGTTGCCGATAGGTCCTTTGGGCAGACCTTTATACAGGTAAGTGTTGTATGGGGTATCGGTGGCAAGATCATCGCGCGTAAGCTCGTTTTTATCCAGCGCGTATGCCATCGTCGCATCCACCTGGAGCGCCATGCCGATAGCGATACGCTTCCACAGCAATCCCGAAACGAGCTTCATGTCCTCCGGAGTGATGACTTCTTTTTGTATCATAGACGCCATTATCACAATATCGAATATGCTTTTCCCCTGACGCCGTATTTCGTCCCGCAGGGGCATATCAAGTTTTCTGCCAAAATTATCCAGCATTCTCCCGATGATCGCATCGAGTGTCGCCTCACGCTCAAACTCGTACGTGTCGGGAAACAAATAGCCGTCGAGATTTGCATCTGCGGGCGCGTCGGCAAAAAAATCATGCTGTGCGCCAAACTCGCCGATAGAAAGATCAACGAGATGTCTTTTTTCTTTCGCGAGCAACCCTGCTTCGCGCAGTTTTATTTCTATCGTCCAAATGCCGTACCCTTCAGGAATCGTGACCACAACGGTATCGCGCGCCACATCGCCGCGCGCGATCTTATCTGCGATAGTTTTGGGCGACAGCGAAGCGCTCAACAAATACTTCCCCGCCTGCAGGGAAGAAGCGACACTTTGATCCCATGCATACAATTCAAAAAGAAAACTATCAGCAATAAATCCTTCACGCTCAAGTCGTGCGGCGATCGTTTTTGCGGTATCTCCTTTTTCAACCACAAATATCCGTTCGGGTACTGCTGTTTGAGAAAGCGGCGTCCCGATACGAGCAGAGAGTGCCGCGTATGCGATACCCGCCGCTATAACGCATATGACAAATACCGCACCGATGCCGATTAAGATCTTAAACGCCAGAGTCCTTTGACGCAGCGCTTCCTGCGCTATTTCTTGCTTTTGCTGTTCATCCATACTGCCCAATCTACCAAAATACGCGCGAAATAACAATAAAATCTGCCACGCAACCAAGGACTCTTGCGGGAGGAATCTTATCATTCCAACTCCAGCGCGATCAATCCGTATTCTTCTATTTTCTCTTTATAATTCGGAAACGAATGATACATCGCGCGAATATCTTTCACGGATGCGCATGCCGGATTGATATCCTGTGGTTTATATTTTTCCAACAATGCATTTATCGAACTAAATAATTCCGTGTTCTTCACTGTTTTTGTAAATGCATCATCCCCGCATACCAATCTTACCGCATCTCCGCGCTTGATATCGCGAAACTTTTCCGTCGCCGCGCGTGTTTCTATTTTTTTGCGTCCATCACGGACCGCTTCGAAGACGTCTTTATTTTCTGCTCTAAATTTTAGATGATGCGTTGTCATGCGCCTTTACCGAATAAAAAAGTTTCAAGCGTTTCATATCGCACGCCGGCAGAATCAAGGCGCGATTCCATAAGCTCAACAGATCGAACATCAAACGATGCGAGCTCGGGTAGTGTCTTCACAACATCGATCTCTTGTGCTAAAGCGGGGTCTTTGAATCGCGCAAGCGTCGCGTGCGGAATTATTTCTTCATGCGGCTCCACCGCCAAGAAATTTCGCAGTTCATTTTGCATATTTTCAACAAGCCGCTCATACGCATCGCTTGGCGCAAACATCGCCCACACCATACGCGGCGGCGTTCCCGGCGGCGCAAAAGAAATATTTTCAAACGAAAGAAAAAAGGGCTCAAGCCGCGCGCACAACTCTTTGATCTTTTCTTTTATCTCGCCGATGTGCGCCTCATCCACATCTCCCAAAAAACAGGCGGTGATATGAATATTTTCCTTCGCCGTCCATCGCACATCGCGCGCGGAGAATTGCGCGTAATGATTCGCGAATGCATCCTGCCACTCTCGAGGAATCGGAATTGATACAAAAAGTCGTTTTGTCATATATTGCCTTGCATTACTTCCTTTAGATGCTTTGTTCACAAGAAATCAAAAGTATTCTTCGTTTGCCTAAGGCGGGTTTTTTCATGAATAATCTATTTTTCAAGAAATGATTGTATCAGCTCCACTTTTTGCGGACGATGAAGTTCTTTATATGCTTCGATGGCGGCAGGAAGAGAAATACAGGGAATGCGCATACCATCAACTTCCACGTCATTCGTTAAACTCGCCACCACTCTATTGAACCATAACGCCTTTTCATTTGTTTCCTGTTCTCCGCAAAATTGCGTTTCAACTCCTTCAATGGTTGCCAGCACATCCCATGCTTGCTTGCCGCTCAGGGTTTCAATTTCTTTCACTTCTGCCGCAGAATGATCTGCAAATAATCCGTGGATTTTCTCAAGATCGTGAACGCTCACCGATATAACCAAATCATTTGGTTTTACGTCTATCCCTTGAAGCACTAACGCACCGCTCCCTATCACCGCCCAAGTGATGTCGTTGCCTTCCATTCGTTTCGCGACTATTTTTAATGCATTTATAAATTGTTCAGAGAGCATGAATATTTGAAATTTATTCCATTGAAAAATCGGTGAAATGCTTTAGCTCATCATTATGCGAGACTTCTATCTCTTCAATCTGCGCAAGTTCCGGGCCGATGCGCCACCACGTTATAAATTGTTCAAGCGTAATTTCTTCTCCTTCCGCTTCTATATATACAGACCCGTCTGCTTCATTACGCGCAAAACCTACTATATTCAGCTCCCGCGCTTTTTCGCGCGCCGAATGCCGAAAGAACACTCCTTGCACGCGCCCGTGTACTTGTATCAATGCTCGCTTCATCATGCGAATTACCCTACCTGCGCGCCGGGCGCAACATCTCTGTCGGGCGCGACAAGCGCAAGTCCGTCGTCATCTGACGCGGCAAGAAGCATCCCGTGACTTTCGATACCCATCAACGCGCGCGGGGCGAGGTTGGCAACGATGACAATTTGCTTCCCGATAAGTTCTTCGGGCGCATAGCGCTTGCCGATGCCCGCGACGATCTGC
>JBBTYM010000084.1:0-1133 GCA_038061765.1 Patescibacteria group bacterium | reverse complement strand
ATGCCGTGGTGCTGTTCGTACGAGGGACGCACGCGCTCAAGAAGCGCGAGCGTGCTTTCTTCGCTTTCTTCCCGCACCATGATGGGCTGGAATCGCCGCGCGAGCGCTACATCCTTTTCAATGGATTTGCGATATTCTTCGGGCGTGGTGGCGGCGATAATACGGATACCGCTCCGCGAGAGCGCGGGCTTGAGCATATTTGCGGCATCAAGCGCCCCTGAAGCGTTTCCCGCGCCGACGATCGTATGGATCTCATCGATAAAAAGAATGACCTCGTTGTCACTTGCTTCGTCGATCACGTCTTTGAGGCGCGCTTCGAATTCTCCGCGGAACATCGAGCCGGCAACCAAGAGTCCCATATCGAGCGCGAATACTTTTTTATGCGCGAGCTCGTGAGGAACGTCGCCGCGGGAAATTTTCTGGCACAGTCCGTGAATAATCGCCGTTTTGCCGACGCCTGCTTCGCCGATGAGAAGAGGATTGTTTTTTGACTTGCGCAAGAGTGTCGCGACGATGCGTTGCATTTCTTTTTCTCGGCCGTAAAACGGTTCGCGGAAGTGCGTGCCTGTAGTTGCGGTGATATGTTCGCAGAAAAACGAAAGCGCGGGGAATTTTTTCTGTGGTGCTGAAGCGCCACTTTTTACTTTAGTGATGCGGGCGCCTTTGCCCCGCTTCGTTATTTCAGAACGAGGTGCTTTCGGGCTCTGCATTTTTGGGCGCTTTTCCGAGGGCTTTTTCATACTTGAGCGCACTATAGCACGACCCGAAAAGAGATGTCTATTCGCTCAAAATCCTAATTGAGATGCGCCGCATCACGCACCTCCGCGGTGAAGTAGTAGGTGGCGCCATATTGAAGCGCACTGCCGGAATATGAGTAGGTAACAGGGATCGCAACGGTAGGAAGCGGGTCATAGAGCGTCGGGTCCGTGTCGACAACAATTGGGCCATCGACGAGCGTTCCGGTGCTGTCATAGATGTTGAGAATGTATTCTTCAAGCGGGTCGCCTTCGTTGTCTTTATACATAAAGCTAAGCGTAGGAGTAAAGGGCGCTGCACAGCGGTCAAGGAAATTTGATTCAAGCGTATTGTCAACGACGACGGGCGGCGCATTTGGGAGCGTGCCAAGCGCATAT